>NZ_JAVRCK010000013.1:0-128697 GCF_034530815.1 Nostoc sp. DedSLP03 | reverse complement strand
GCACGGCGCGGTTACACCGCGCCATTGCTTGTGACAGTTGCGTAAGTCCTGTAAAACTCAAAGGTTCGACGATGAAGCTCAAAGGTTCAAAGTTCACCTTTACAAGCTCAAGTTTCATCCTCATCTCTCTCACTTTCCCCTTGTCCGCAACAAAATGCTTATTACCCTACTTTTCGTCGCTCTACTAGCTTTCTACGTCGCCTGGAATCTCGGAGCAAACGATGTTGCTAATGCGATGGGAACCTCTGTAGGTTCCAAAGCTGTCACCCTCAAACAAGCACTAATAATTGCTGGGGTTTTAGAGTTTACGGGTGCTGTGTTGTTTGGACATGAGGTAACGGAAACTCTAGCAACGAAAATTGCTAATCCCGCTTTATTCGCAGCTACACCCCAAATATTAGTTACTGGGATGGTAACGGTACTAATATCCTGTGGTGTGTGGTTGCAAATTGCTACATCACGCGGTTTACCAGTGTCATCTTCCCATGCGGTTGTTGGTGCGATCGCTGGATTTAGTTGGGTAGCTTTAGGAGTAAATGCAATTGATTGGTCATCAATTGGCTTAATTACCATTGGCTGGGTTTTAACGCCGTTAATTAGTGGTGCGATCGCTGCTTTATTTTACAGTCAAATCAAGCACTGGATTTTGGATCGACCCAATCAAGTAGTCCAGTTACAAGAATGGATTCCCTGGTTGAGTACTCTGCTGCTAGGTGTATTCGGCGTGATTGTCTTACCATCACTCACAGAACCGCTAACCAATTTTGTAATTGAGCAAGTTGGTTTTACGATCCCTGCTTACGACATCCCGCTTTTAACGGGTGCAATCGCAGCCGTTGGACTCACAATCATTAGTTGGCGACAATTGGGAGATTTGGGAGACAAGGGAGAAATACTCCCAAATCCCGTAGAAAAATTATTCGGTCGATTTCAACTACTAAGTGCTTGCTTTGTCGCCTTTGCTCATGGTTCTAATGATGTGGGAAATGCAATTGCTCCTTTAGCTGCGATCGTTTACATCAATCGTACTGGTAGCGTACCTACTAATGGTATAACTATCCCGCTTTGGATTTTAATTCTTGGTGGTGCTGGTATTGTTGGTGGTTTAGCTGTCTGGGGAAAAAAAGTCATTGCTACCATTGGCGAAAACATCATTGCCTTGCAACCCAGTAGTGGATTTTGTGCCGAACTGGCAACTGCTACCACCATACTTATTGCTTCCCGGCTAGGTTTACCAGTCTCCACTTCCCACGCTCTTGTCGGCGGTGTAGTTGGTATTGGACTAGTGCAAAATCTCAAGTCGATTAAGTTTCAAACACTAAAAGGCATTGCCGCCGCATGGCTAATTACCATCCCCGTGAGTGCTGCCCTTAGCGCTGCCATTTTCAGCATCGCCCAGATTTTATTCTTCTAAGAATTATTAATATTTTCCAAACTTTTCCTCTATTGGAATTTACTCAAAACAAAACCCAGACTGCAACAACGCCAAAAAAAGCGTGCTTTTGCAGAATTGCTGCTCATTCATTAGAATGTTGTGCAGGGGATAACGTAACTTAGAATTTCCACAGAAGGATACTTTAATCCCCGTTTAGAGATATAAACTGTCACACCAGTTACATTCCACACAAATTTACAGTTAGTTTCGCAAGTCAGACAATTTGGTGGGGATATCTAGCGACAAGTCGTCTACGCACAAGCATCTGTGAATCTTTGACAATTATTGTTGGCAGCAAAACAATAAATATTTATTTGGAGTGAGATTTCTTTAAAAGTAAAATTTCATTGGCAAATAATTTATGAAAATTAAACGGACTTCCAGGCGTGGCGATCCAATACTTTTCGGGTTTTGAGGGAAAGGGGAAAGGGAAAAGGTTTGAATTTACCTTTACCCCTTACCCATTAACCTTTCCGCCAGACCAAAAAAGAGATTGTTGGGTTTATCCGAAAAGTATTGCGTGGCGATCTAGATAGAAAATCTTTTCGGTTTGGGCAATCCCTTAGACGCTCTAGCGTCGCTAACTATGGGACTCACCAAAACGGGTGCTACCTCAACAAAATTCCAAATCTAATGGTTAAATACTTATCAATGCTGAAGAGAACACGGTGTAGTCAGCTGTGTGGCAAACTTAGATGCTTTGCTAACTTGTGTCTAGTATGACAGAATTACGTTGAAATGCGGAAGTGCTGTTAAAATTTTGAATTTATCTGACAAAATACAGGAAATTAGGATGACCGCCAATAAAGTGTACCGGAAGCAGCTTTATCGTCAAAGTGTTAGAGGTTAGAAGCTAATGGGGCGATTCGAGAAGCAACCAGAAAACCCAAGAGTCAGAGGGGAGCTATCTAGAGCAGCAGAAAATGCTCTTTGGGCTTTAGTTGAAGACTTAGAAAATCTTCAGCAGAATGTCCTCAGAGGCTTGCAGGAAGACGTAAAGCGGCTTCAGTCAGAAAAAAATCGGTTATCTGATGAGATTCAAAGCTTGGTAGAGGAAAAAGAGCATTTACAACAAGTGCGCCAAATCACCGAGCAACAAGTATTAATTCGGCAACTGGCAGAAGTTCTGGCAAAGCATATATCTTCACAACTGCAATCCTCTCTGGCAACTTTAGCTAATCAAAGCATAGAGGGCAAATCTTACGAACAAGCGGCGTTGAAGTCTGCTGAAGTGAGCAGCAATGTAGTCGGTGAAATTAATGAAAAAGTCGAACATATGTTTGACAGTCTCGATGACACCGTTACTGTTACCTTTAATTCCTTACAACAGGAGCTGAAGAACTATCAAAGTAATCTTTCCCAACAGTTGTCACGGATGTATAGCCAGCAGCAGCAAGGGGAAACGATTTTGGCGGAGTTTGTTAACCGCCTGCATGGAGAACTAGAAAAAACTATAGAAGAAACTTCACGCAAATCTGCAACAGCAGGTATACCTACTGTTTTGCAGTTTACGGAGCCACAAAAAAACAGTTCTGTTGAAACATCCCTGCCAGAGTTTGAGGAAGTAGTAAGAAATTCCCTTGAGCCAATTTCTCCGATCTCCAATCAATTTTCACCAAGGGAAACAACATTAGAACCGCCGACTGTTAGAGAAAACACCGCGAATTCAATTTCTTCTCCTAGCAAGGATGTATCGGTAAGGGAAATAACATCAGAGCCGCCGGCTGTTAAAGAAAACGTCGCAAATCCAATTTCTTCTCCTAGCAAGGATTTGTCGTCAAAAGAAACAACATTACAGCCGCCGACTGTTAAAGAAAACGTCGCCAATCCAATTTCTTCTCCCAGCAAGGATTTGTCGCCAAAAGAAACAACATTAGAGCCGCCGATTGTTAAAGAAAACGTCGCGAATCCAAGCAAGGATTCGTCGGTAAGAGAAACGCCATCAGAATCTACTGCGGCTGTAGTTCCGCCACCAAAGGATAATGCCACCGAGCCAATTTCTGTTCTTAATCAGGAATCACCGGAAGACGAAACGAAATCAGAGTCTTTGCTTACATCTGTGCTACAGCCGAGAACAATCCGACCTTCTCTGAAGATTCCTACTGAACCACTTTCTGTCCGCCGTAAGAACGTATCGCAAAGCAAAGCTGAACCCTCATCGACTACTGTGCCAGAACCGCAGGTGGAAGCAAAACCCCCACAATCGCGATCGCCTAATTCCCCTGGCTTATCGACACTCAGAATCGGTTTGTTTTTGATCGTTTTATCGGCAGTGGTATCGTCGCTTTACAACGTAGCCATCAAGGTAATTTTCCACGAAGGTTCCCAGATTTTTGGAGTATTAGAGGTAGAACAGTTGCTACCGCCGACTTTGGGCAATACTCTGTTAATTTTGACGCTACGGTTTATGGTAGTCGTACCATTAATGGTACTTTTGTCTCCGATATTGCATCCAAGATTGTGGCAAGATTTGGAAAACTTGTCTACTTCAGTCCGAGGAAATTCCACACCTGCCAATGCCGCTACCAAGCAGATTTTAGTGTTGTCAATTGTGAGTGGCTGCTTTTTGTTTTTATCTCAGGTATTAATCTATATTGCGATCGCTCAAATCACAACGGGAATGGCGATCGCCCTGTTCTTTATCTATCCAATGGTTAGCGGTCTATTCTCGTGGTTTCTGTTTCGCGATCGCCCCACTCTATTCCGCATCGCCGCGATCGCCGCGATTTGCTGCGGTGAATTGTTGGTTTTAGGAGGTTCTCCCAGCATCGGTATCGGTAATACTTCAATCGGAAGCAGCACCGCCATTCTTTCGGGTGTGGCTTTCGCTGCCTACATAATTCTGACGCGAGTCTGTGCTAGCAAACTCCATCCGGTGACTTTTACTTTAATTAACTTCACTACGATGTTGTTGTTGAGCTTTATCTGTTTGATGCTACCTTTGCCCAGCAGTTGGAACTTGGTAGTAGTTGACCCCTCGAAAATGCTGGAATTGGTTTTAAGCGCGTTTATTTTGGGCGTGCTGACCCTTGCAGGCTATTTGCTCAATAATGTTGGTATTAGTAAACTAGGTGCCTCGCGATCGGCGCTCATCGGTGGTAGCATCCCAGTTTTAACCGTGATTTTCGCTGGGTTAATCATTCAAGAAAATTTGGATATTGTGCAAATTCTAGGAGTGTTATTTGTAACCTTTGGCGCGGCTGCTTTCAGCTTTGAAACAATGCGAAATCAGGTTAAACCCTCTAGTCCCACGAATTAAATGGCGAGTTCAATCAGCTTAAGAGTGATAGGAGCTACTTTACTCCCCATCACTCTCAGCATCAATCTTGACGCTAATGCACTCACTTGTAACTTCAAGATCCCCGACTTCTCAAAGAAGTTGGGGATTTAAGTTTTTACGAATAATTTTAGAATGCTGTATAGGTGCAGATATAGCAGTTGCCAAGTAGATTAGTAGGACTTACGCATCGTACATAAGTACTAAACACAATTTGGGTATTTTAGCCATGTTTTGCATCCAGCGATGTCTACGACGGGCTACGCCTACGCAAATGTCGGAATAAATCAGGGTTATCTGAAACCTCTGAAAAGACTAAATACCGTAATACACGTTTTGGTTGATTTGTATAGTGCGTAAGTCCTAATTAGGACATAATGACAAGCGTAAATTTCAAGAATAGCAAGGTTTTTACCTCCAGCATGGTTGTTGAGTGTAGCGATGCACTGAGCTTGTCGAAGTGTCGAAACACTGCCTCCTGCAAAGCTGCCTCTTGCTATAACACTTAATAGATCGGTAAGCAGTATTCATAATAAATCGACTTGTAATATATTTTTAGGAATTTAGCCTGATACAGGTAGGGAAAACACGTATATGTAAGCAATATGAGTAGTACTGACTCCAGCAATTGAGCACAAGTACTTGCTCTAAGAGAAGATTCGCAAGGAGTTAAGACTATTGCAGCATATTTTGGAACTAAGAGATGGAGAAGTCGCAGAAATGCTTAAAGTACCCCGTTTTTTCAAGCCAAACGTACTTAGTTAATATTAGGCGGTCGACCTACCTGTTTTTTCAGTATAGGAGGCAAAGTAAGTGGGCAAGAATAGACTGACTTATGTTAAGCAATGTAAATTACATGAAATTGGCTTGTAGTGAGAGCAAAATCCTTATTATTCCGTTTTATTCGTCCTTAATGAGGAAGCCTCCCAGACTGCACTAAGTCACTACAAATCTTTAATTATTCACACCCACTTACTAATTGTGTTTTGTAAGATGGTATCTTTATTCATGTCATTTTATACAAGTCAACTTAATCTGCGTAGGCGTAGCCCACCGTAGGTATCGCCAAGACATCCAGAAAAAGAAGCTTTTTTCGTAGCCTACTACGGATTCTCACTCTTTGATAGCAACAAACTATCTACGTAATTTAAGTCTCTGAAATATATAAAATAGCGAGGTCAAACATACTTGAAAGTAGCCAATAAATTAGTTAAATCATCAAAATTTAAAATTCTTTCATGAAATAAATATAAATTTATGGCAAAAAAAGCTCTAAACAATCATCGGATGGAACCCAAGATGTTTTATTATATGTATAGCTATTAACTAATCTTTCGGTTATTAGCACGAGCAGCAAAGCCTTATATCTACGCGATTTAGTCGGAAGTAATCGCGGCTTTTTGTGTCCAATCATCATATATAAAATAATAAATAAAAGTGGCATTTAGGATAGATAGAAAATATCATCAAACCTTGATTTAAGCAGAATATAAAATATTTAAATAGTCATCATTTATAAACTTTAAAATGCACAATTTTATTTCCAAACCAAAAAATAGTGATATGATGAGGAACAATATTTGAAAAACAACAGGTATTTGAAATTGGAATTATTTGCTCTACTTGATGTCTACTATCTTTCCTCAAGCCAATGGCTGATATTGCCGAGACATCACTGGAGGTTGTGAACAAAATGATAGTTTACAACGGGCTGTATAGCTCAACCTCTAAATGTGGCTACACCTGGTAAGCAATTTGTTTTGAGACAATTCCCAATTATTTATAGTCAACTGGGTACTACAAATAATTCGCCAAAGTTGCAAAAAAGCATCTTTTTCTAGTAACAGATATGCCAGATTAACTACGCAAACTAGTTTTTATTCTAAGTCGGCATAGCGCCATCATTAGGTGTAAGCAGCTTGACGTTGTTGGTCTTGAAAGATGAAAAAAACCAGAAAACTGAAAGGCTTTGGAGATTAATTGCAGCATAGTTGATTATTGGGACATAAACCACCGTTAAGCTAGATTTGGTGGTGTCTCTAATTTCCCGGTTAAATGCTTCAGACAGTTATAGTGAGAACTACCAACTCTGCTTTTTAACCAGGAGATATGCGAAAATGGTAGTTTGCGCTACCACCGATATCATCGTTATCGCATACTAATATAGTTTGAAGTAAAGACAGCTTTCAGCTAGGTGTATACTACCTATTTTCACTCGATTAAAATTGTGTAAACGTGCTATTCAATTGTCTGTAATATGAGTAACGACATAGATCTGATCAAACGTCTTGACCCCAGTGCGATGGATCAGATCATGCTTTATCTGGCTTTTAGTGCCATGCGGACGAGTGGGCACAGGCATGGGGCATTTTTAGACGCAGCCGCAACAGCAGCAAAGTGTGCAATTTACATGACCTATCTAGAGCAGGGACAAAACCTGCGCATGACAGGGCATTTGCATCACTTGGAGCCAAAACGAGTAAAAATTATTGTAGAAGAAGTCAGGCAGGCACTAACAGAAGGCAAACTGTTAAAAATGCTGGGTTCTCAAGAACCTCGCTATTTAATTCAATTGCCTTATGTCTGGCTAGAAAAATATCCTTGGCAACCGGGGCGATCGCGCGTTCCTGGTACTAATCTGACAAGTGAAGAAAAAAGACAAATTGAGCAGAAACTGCCTAGTAATTTACCTGATGCTCAGTTAGTTAGCTCCTTTGAGTTTCTGGATTTGATCGAGTTTTTACACAAGCGATCGCAAGAAGACTTGCCACCAGAACACCAAATGCCTTTGAGTGAAGCTTTGGGTGAGCATATTAAGCGCCGTCTGCTTTACTCAGGAACGGTAACACGAATTGATTCTCCTTGGGGAATGCCCTTCTATGCGCTTACCCGTCTTTCTTATACCCCAACAGACGATGAAGAACGTACACACATCACCGTGGAAGATACTGCTCGGTATTTCCGCATGATGAAAAATTGGGCAGAACGGCGACGAAATGCCATGCGCTTGCTGGAAGAACTTGATATCCTCCCAGAAAAAATGGAGCAGGCTATGGAAGAATTGGATGAAGTTATCCGTGCCTGGGCAGACAAATATCATCAAGACGGTGGTATTGCAGTGGTTTTACAGACAGCTTTTGGTGAAAGAGAAGACTAGTACAACTAACTGTACAAACTGTGCAAAATCCTAAATTCCCAAAGCTGAAAAACTGACGTGAGTTCAACTAACCTCTCTCCAACTCCTCTTTGCGTTGGAGAGGAGAATTATAATGTTTTTCATTTATTTGAATGAAATGCTTACCTGGTCAGCGGACACTTTGGGAACAGTGGTAGATATCGTATGCCCACAAGTGGCAGAAGTGCAACCGAAGTTTGTCCTAGCTAATAGAACGTTTGACGAAAGTTGTATTAGTGTACAATCCGCCTGAAAGTTGGCACGATCTTTTTGTAGTCTGGATAATACCAGGTGTTGACATCATCGAGAAGAGCAAAAGGACAGCTTTTTTGGGCGAGGTGGAGAAACTTCTCCAACCTTTTGACGATCTTATAAAGACCAAAGTAAGAAATATAGTAACTATTATTGCTTCAATTCCAGCTTGTTCCGATTTGGAACTAGTGCGACAAAGCGAAGGCTGGGTTTCGCTGTTGCTCAACCCAACCTACAAATTAAAATCGGATAATTTATTTTTTGGTAGTCCCTGAATCAGGTTGGCAAATAGCCACTCTAAATTCAACCTGTATATCAATTACACAAAGCACTGTAATCTAATTAGTGCCCGGTTGAGTTGGAATAACTGGTTGAGTTGGAATAACTGGTTGAGTTGGAACAATCGGTTGGGTTGGAACAACCGGTTGAGTTGGAAATGGGGTAGTTTCTAAACTTGGACTTGAACCCGCAGGAATTATTGTTGGCGGTGTAGACGAAGATGAAGCACCGATAACACTATCATCAGCACTGATGCAAGTATCTAGCGCTTGAGTAGCGGGAAAGTCGACTTGACTACGCAAGCCAACCACACACTGACCAAAGCGCACGGGTAACAAACTGCGTCCACAATAATCTAAAACTGTCGGATTAGCTTCTTCCTTAGTACTTAAGCTAACACCAACTACACAGGTTGCTAACTCTTCAGGACGCCGAGCCTTCCCACAAGAAAAAAGCGCATCCGTTGCAGCAATTTGGGTTTCCTTATCAATTTTCACCACGCAAGCAGCCAAATCTCTTGGACGCAATGCTGCTGCACAACCTGCTGATGCCGCTTCTGCCTTTACACCCACACTCAGGAGGCGACCCGCACAGACACTATAATCATTTCTGTAAGAGGCAGCGACAGCCACATTAGGCAAGATTGTTAAACATCCAGCTATAGCCAAAACTGGTAATGTTAAAATCCTGGAGGTGGAACTGCCTTGTTTGTTCTTAACTCTGCTAACCACTTTTTTGCTCATTGACATTGCCATTCTCCAAACACCCAAAGTTATGCTAACTCAAATATCTTAAAAATCCTCTGTAATCCAAGAATTTCAAAGGTAGTAAAGTATAGACATAATTAATTATGTCGGAAATTGTGTTAATATAGCTGTTTGAAAGATAAGTAGGCAACGTAAAAAGTATTTCAGAGTAAGAATACTGCGTAAACCAATCTGATGATTGAGTAGCCTACGAAACTAAATAAACACAAAAAACTTATTGGCAGGAGTACGGCGTGACAGGTCGGAATTCAGGCTTGGAGGCTAGTTTGTCGGGTTTACCGATTAAAAGCAACTGGCGCAAAAATCGATGCGTCTACCTTGGTGAGATACGTCTTACCTCGGTAAGCAGCTTCAAAAAACCAAGAATCCCCTGATTAAAAATTAGGGGAATGTCAAAATTGAATGTTTCGGTAAAGTTTAAACAGGATTAGATTAAGGAAACTCATGTCCCGATATAGAGGGCCCCGCCTCAGAATTGTCCGCCGCTTGGGCGACCTACCAGGATTAACTCGTAAAAGTGCCAGACGCGCTTACCCACCTGGGCAGCATGGCCAGAATCGCAAGAAGCGCTCTGAATATGCTATCCGTCTAGAGGAAAAACAAAAGCTCCGCTTCAACTACGGTTTGACTGAAAAGCAATTGCTCCGCTATGTGCGCAAAGCCAGACGTGTTACTGGTTCTACCGGACAAGTGCTGCTGCAATTGCTAGAGATGCGCTTGGATAATACGGTTTTCCGCTTAGGTATAGCTCCGACTATCCCAGCCGCTCGTCAACTGGTAAATCACGGTCACGTAACTGTTAACGGTCGTGTGGTGAATATTGCCAGCTACCAATGCCGTCCTGGTGAAGAAATTGCAGTCAGGGATCGGGCACAATCCCGGAAGTTGGTGGAAGCGAACTTGCAATATCCCGGTTTGGCTAACCTCCCCAGTCATTTGGAATTTGACAAAAATAAATTGGTTGGTAAAGTCAACAGCGTTATTGAGCGCGAATGGGTGGCACTACAAGTTAATGAACTACTTGTGGTGGAATACTACTCACGACAAGCTTAATAATCATTCGTCCTTAGTCATTTGTCCTTGGTTATTTGCAAAGGACAAATGACCAATGACTATCCGCCAATTTGCGACATGGTGCGGGTATATGCACCTAAAATACCAGAATCGCGCCCTTTAAAGTTAATTTCTGGTTTTATTCCGAGTAAATGTCTTACCTGCTCTTGTAATTGAGTGGTGCTGACACCAGAACGCAGGGCAGTTTTTAAATCTATTTGACCAGTTTCATTCAATAAACAGGGACGCAGCCAGCCATCGGCACTTAGGCGCATCCGATTACAACGATCGCAAAAACATTCTGACATCTGACTAATAAATCCTAGTGTCCCCTTCGCATTGGGAATTTGAAAGACATCAGCAGGGCCAGCACCACGAACTTGTGATTCTGTCAAGCCCCAGCGATCGCGAATACGTTCTCGTAAATCGGCTGAAGATACCCAACCGCGATCGCCAAACAAATGCACATTACCAATGGGCATAAATTCAATAAATCGAACGTGCCACTGTTTATCAATTGTCATGGCGGCTAAATCGAGAACTTCGTGGTCATTAACCCCAGGAATCACCACCACATTCAGCTTCAGGGGGTCGAATCCGACTTGATGAGCAGCTTGAATCCCCTGCCAAACTTGTTGCCAACGAGAACGCCCCTGATTACCGATAATTTGGTCAAAAATATCGGGATCGAGAGAGTCAAGACTAATATTAATTCGTCGCAGACCAGCATTGTAAAGGTTTTGTGCCATCGGAGCCAGCAAAAAACCGTTGGTGGTCATTGAGAGGTCTTGAGTTTGGGGTAAAGTTGCGATCGCACCGACCAAATCCACCACCCGCGGACGCAATAAGGGTTCCCCCCCAGTCAAACGAAATCGGGTAAACCCTACTGGAATAAATACCTCTTGAATTAAGGTGAGTAGTTCTTCATCAGTCAATAACTGTTGCTTGAGAATATAGTCCAGTTCTACTCCCTCTGGCATACAGTACTGACAACGAAAATTGCAGCGATCGATTAAGCTAATGCGGAGGTAGTCTACCTGGTTCATCGTTTTATTTTTATTCTCTCTGATTAATTAAAGACTTTACAAAGGTGGTTTAGGGACTTCCAAGAAATAAATTATCCAATTTCACGCCCATCAAAACGACTTTCTCTCCCCCTGCTTTCTGCCCCCTGCCCTAAAAGCGATGAGATATTTTTTTATTTGGAAGTCCCTTACCCCTTCCTACTATCTTTGTTGTAACTCAAAATACCGTACTCCCCCTTAAGTGAGAGTCCACAGATTGTGGCATAATAAGCCGATCGCATCCACTAGTTAATCATCAATCGTGCAAGACACCGACTCCATCAACGACCTTGCTGCTGCCTTACAACAACCAGCCGATATCAGCTTTGAACTGCCCGATCCAGAAGATGAACAGATTCTAGAGTCAGATTTTCAACAGCAGCTAGAAGTAGCTTGGCAGGTATGCGATCGCTTTGATTTGCAAACTGAAATCTGGCGGGGGCGAATTTTACGGGCGATCCGCGACAGAGAAAAAGTAGGTGGTGACGGACGCGGTACTGGCTTTTTGCGATGGCTAAAAGAGCGAGAAATCAGCAAAAGTCAAGCATACTCCTGGATACAATTGGCGAATAGTGCCGATACTCTGATTGAAGACGGTAAACTTGACCCCGGATCTGTGAATAACTTCAGTAAACGGGCATTTGTCGAAACCTCCAAAGCAGTCCCAGAAGTGCAACAGATGGTGAGTGAAGCTGCTCAAAAAGGCGATCGCATCACTAGGCGGGAAGTGCGTCAACTCAATGATGAATGGACAGCCATGTCCTCAGATTTATTACCCGAAGCAGTTAAAGAAAAAGCCGCAGATAATACCCTTCCCCCGCGCTACATTGCCCCTCTGGTAAAGGAAATGGAAAAACTGCCAGAATCGCATCAAAAGTTTATCCAGAAGGAAATAGCTGCTAATCCTGATGTGGATACCCTGAAACAGGTAACTAGCGAAGCGCGTAACTTGGCGAAATATCTCAAAGGTGCGGCTCAAGTTCAGGCGTTAACGCAGGAAAATGTTGATATTGAAACAGCTTTAGAAGAAGCGCAAAGGGTCGGCTGTTTGAGCATTGCTGCTGATTTGGTAAATCAAGCATCGCAGATTGAACAAACGATCGCTAAATTGTACATGACTTGGAAACGGATCGGTAATTTAGCAGATCGATTATATGTAGATACTGGTGCAAGTACACCCAACTTGCGATCGCTCCTCACTTGCTTGGAACCTCTGGGTGGTGAAATCATGGAATTGCAACTTAGTGGTGCGACTGAACACACTGTTCGTTTGCAAATTCAAGAGACAAATTAGGGAGTAGGCAATATCGCATTTGTTATTTCGGCGAACGCATTTGCTATTTCGGCGAACGCATTTGTTATTTCGGCGTACTCATTTGTTATTTTGGCGAACGCATTTGTTATTTTGGCGAACGCATTTGTTATTTCGGCCTACCCATTTGCTATATCGACGATCGCATTTGTTATTTCGGCGAACTCATTTGTTATTTCGGCGAACGCATTTGTTATTTCGGCGTACTCATTTGCTATATCGGCGATCGCATTTGTTATTGATCATTGAATATGTAAGCTAGAGAGTCGTTAAAGACAGTCTTAGCTGCCTCAAAGCTGATACTGTGCTTGTTGAGATTCAAACTAGCTTTTTGGTTATCCCACTCAAATTTTAAATTCATCCCCTGATATCAGGCTACTCTACTTGCAATGAAATCCTAATTTGTGGAAGGCAGAGCGATCGCAACAAGAGCAGCAATTGCGTAGGTGTAGCCAGCCGTAGGCATCACGCATGACTGAAAAGTTACGAAATATCGCCATATCTCGAATTTTAATGAGCAGGGCAAGATGTATTGGTGAGCGATGAATTATGGGGTGATTGTGTGGGTACTTGAGCAACCAGAACTACGTTCCCATTGGCATCAATTACCCAACCTTGGGCTTCTACAATTTGAGTAGGTTCATTGACAAAATTAACTTTCTGTAATTTTTTTTCTGTGTTTCTCTGCGCCTGAACAACGGCTCTTTTATGAATACCGCCAGCACGATTCTGACTCTCTGGAGGGAGCGCGATCCAATCTGCTAGTACAGCATCATCAGCTATCAATGGCTCCGTGGGATCGGCTACTACTCCTCCACGTCCAGTGGTAATAAATGAACTTCTTGCTATTTTTCCACCAGTACTACAACTAGCAACAATTTGCCGCGAAGCATCAACCAGATTTACGGGCAATTCCACTAATCCTTTACTGGGGTCAGCATCTGGTGAGTTGATTTGTACAGTGCCATTTAATGAAGGGTTTTGCTGAGAAAATGCCGTGATGTCATTTGTTGGCAGGTTACTTGGCTGTAGTTGCTCTGGATCTTCAGTGTTTAACAGTTTCACTAAGTCTGTACGAGTGCGTGGCACAAACCCAAAGATACTTTTAGCGTTGATTGTAACTTTACCACCAGAGCCAGAGTTGGCGTTGGCAGTGATATCGCTATTTTCTAAGGGAGCGGCAACAAGGAAGCCATTTGGTGCTTTGATGGTAATATTACCGCCATCTCCATCACCTCCGGCATTAGTGGATATTTGACTATTGCGGTGCATCAGTAATAAATCCCGCACCTGTAGCGCAATGTTACCGCCCTTACCTAACTCACTATTAGATGTGAGTTTTCCTTTATCCAGCAGGATAGAGCGAGCGTTTATATTGAGTTCGCCTGCTTGACCTAAATTGGATACACTCCCTTGAGAGTTGAAATCGTTTTCAGCTTCACTGCTCACAGTTATTGCAGCTCCATCCCGGACAATCAATTGCTTTGTAGTTACTATTAAGTTGCCGCCATCTCCAGACCCTTTAGTTCCAGCAAACAACCTACTGAGCTTAGAACCATTTGGTGAAGTTCCACTTACTTCTACCAATTCAGAGGCGTTCACTGTCAAATTTCCTGCATATCCTGTGGCTGGTATAAATTGATTTGACTTAATAAATAGTATTGCTGAAGACTCTGCTGATACCCCTGCTCCCCCCTGGATACGCAACATTTTGGTATTTATAGTTATATCACCAGCATTTTTCTCACCAGCGCTAAACAATCCGCTGGGTAGTAAATCAGTACCATCTGGCAATGGCGTGATAGTGCCGCCGATCAGTTCCACCGAATCTGAGGCATTTACGATTAATTGACTCGGTAAACCCGAACCACGATTATACATTAATACTTGTGCTCCACCCCTGACAATCAACTTCGCGGTAGCGATCTGTATGTTTCCAGCGTTTCCAGTTGAGTCTGAGTCAGTCCCACTTGACAATATTGCACTACCGTCAAGTTCTAGAGACTCGGCGGCAGTCACTATCAAATTCCCTCCTTGTTGCGATCCTAAAGTGTTAGCAGAAATCTGTGAGCCGCCATTAAGCAGTACGCGCCTGCCTTGTATTTGGATATTACCGCCACCATCGCCACTACTATCTACAATAGATTGATATGTGTTAGAACCATCAGTTCGCTGGATGAATTGAATATTCTGGAAATTCTGAACACCTTTATACCCTAAACTCCAGCCTTGGTTTGTAGGATTCAGACTGACCAGACTATTGCCAGCGACACTTCCTAGCTCAATTCGTCCCGACTCTGCTGTTAAATTTCCTCCATCCAGGGTGATATCATTACCTACAAGTGCCAAGGTTTTGCCTTGCTGCACCTGTAGACCAACAGGCGTTTTTAAGAAGGAACTGGTTACGCCACCTGGACTTGCTTGGGATTGATTGTGGATCGTTCCTGGTGTAGCTCCAAATTGTAAGCCAACGGGAACACTGACCGTCAGAAGGGGTGTGGTTTGGGGATCTGTAGCGCTAAAGTTAGTACCATCAGCAAAATTCAGACTACTTGCTGTACTTGCCACGAATGAACCGCGAATGTTTAAAGAAGCATTGGGGCCAAAAATAATCCCGTTGGGATTAATTAGAAAGAGGTTGGCATTACCGTTAGCTCGAAGTGTACCATCAATATTAGAAATAGACTTGCCTGTTATCCGAGCAATGACGTTATCAATATTTGCCGCATTGTTAAAGTAAGCTGTACTGCCAGTGAGAACAGAAAACTGTTCAAAGCTGTGGAACAAGTTTGTACCATGAGTTGCCCCACCATCAATTTGGTCAGTAGGCTTACCATTGATTAGCGTGGGTGTAACAACTGAATTTTCCGATCCCAAAGTGTCATCTCTGACAATCTGAGCCAAAGCATAACTCTCAGAGAAGGTGAGCGCTCCAGTAATTCCTAAAGCACTCACTAATCCTAACTTCCAGTACCAAATAGTTCGGCTTTGAGCCATTATATAATTTGCACCAAAAAACAATAGTTTAGTGAATTACTGCTCATTACTAATTATGATAATGAAACTGTGAGATGATCTATTCAGCCTAACTTTGTGAGTATAAAAATCGGTATTTTCATATTCAATTAAATGGAGGCTTTTAGCTGCTCTATGAAAACCACATCCTTTAGCAGTAGCAGCCTTTAATACTTTGGTTTGTAGGGCAAGGGATACACAATAATTTATTCACTAGCACTAATTCCTCTCTTAGTTCTCCTGTAATCTCTGGCAAAATTTTCTTGACTTGCTCATTATCAACAGCATCAGCATGTTGAATTTTATTTTTATCTATACTGCACTGAAACTTAATTTTAAGAATTTTATTTCCTGATATAGAATACTTTTCGAGTACCTTGTGGAAGTTAGAATTCTCCAGTATCTCACTTATTTCTTGCTGAATTTCGTCTTGTATCTGCTGTAATGTTTCAGCATCTATAACTGTTTGAGATTCCATGAATTTTGCTCTCCTTGCAGACTGGTAAATGTGTAAATTTATTTTGTAATGTACTAAATTAACGTGAGTTTGATTAGTACAGTTTGGCAACTAAGAAATCAATAATACAAAGTCTAGAGTGCTACGAAAGCATTAGGTTTCTAACGCTCTTGTGAACTCCGATAGTTATGAATTCAACTTGACTAGTTATAATTACGCCTTGTGTTACAAAACTTCATATATTTCTGCCGGATTTGTTTCAAGGATTGATGAATATGGCTACTCACCGTTGATTGCTCAAGAGAATTGAGTAATTGATATCTCCTCAAGTCTCACTCTGCTTACGGTTTGGATAAACTTAGAAGCTTTATTAAGGCGATCGCTCATATAAAGTTCATTGCAATGCAGCGATATCTACGAAGGTCTACGCCAACGCACTGATTTAATGGAAAGGGCGATCGCTCATATAAAGTTCATTGCAAAGCAGCGATGTCTACGATGGGCTACGCCAACGCACCAACAAAAGTTACGAGCATCTCAATTTTTAATTAGCACCGCAAGATGTCGCAACGAGCGAGGAATTATGAGGCGATGCAGTGGGTACTTGAGCAACCAGAACCACGTTCCCATTGGCATCTATTACCCAGCCTTGGGCTTCTACAATTTGAGCAGGTTCTTTGACAGAATTAACCTTCTGTGATTTTTCTTCTGTGTTTCCCTGCGCCTGAATAACGGCTCTTTTCTGAATACCGCCAGCACGATTCTGACTCTCTGGAGGAAGGGTAATCCAATCTGCTAGCACTGCATCATCAGCTATCAATGGCTCTGTGGGGTCGGCTTGTATTCCTCCACGCCCAGTAGTAAAAAACGAACTTCTTCCTATTCTTCCACCAGAACTACAATTAGCAACAATTTGCTGCGAAGCATCAACCAGATTTACAGGTAGTTCCACTAATCCTTTACTGGGATCAGCATCTGGTGAATTGATTTGTACAGTGCCACTTAATGAAGGGTTTTGCTGAGAAAATGCCGTGATGTCACTTGTTGGTACGTTATTCGGGTTTATATCTTTTGGATCGAGCCTCGCCACCTCTGCACGGGTACGTGGCACAAATCCAAAGATATTCTTAGCAGCGATCGCAATTTTACCACCAGAACCAAAGTTGGCGTTAGCGGTAATATCGCTATTTCCGAAAGGAGTGGCGACGAGGAAGCCATTAGGTGCATTGATGGTGATATTACCGCCAGTTTTATCACCTCCGGCATTAGTAGAGATTTGACTGTTGCGACGCATCAGTAATAAGTCCCGCACTTGTACCCCAATGTCACCGCCCTTACCTGACTCACTATTAGATGTGAGTTTTCCTTTATCAAGCAGGATGGAACGAGCGTTTATATTGAGTTCGCCTGCTAGACCGAAATTGGGTACACCCCCTTGATAGTTAACATTTTTTCGAGCTTCACTGCTCACAGTTATTGCCGCCCCATCTTGGATGGTCAATTGCCCTGTAGTTAGGGTCAAGTTACCGCCATTTCCAGGCCCTTGAGTCCCAGCAAACAAGCTACTGAGCCTAGAACCATTTGCTGAGGTTCCGATTAATTCTACGGACTTAGAGGCATTCACTGTCAAATCTCCTCCATTTCCTGTAGCTGGTATAAATTGGTTAGAAAAACGCCCAAGTATACCCTCAGAACTTGTTGATATTGCTGCTCCTCCCTCGATACGTAACTTTCCAGTATTAACTATTATGCTGCCAGCATTTTGAGCGCCATAAGTTGCACTAAATAATCCACTCGATATTAAATCACTACCATCTGGCAAAGGAGCAATGGGCATACCTGCAATTAGTTCTACGGAATCTGAGGCGTTGATGCTCAATTGCCCCGCTAATCCCGAACCAAGATTGAACATTACAACTTGCGCTCCATCTTTGACAATCAACTTTCTGGTAGTGATATTTATATCTCCAGAGTTTCCAGTGTCGAGAGTCCCAGTATCCAAGAGCGCATTTAGTCCAAGTTCTACAGACTCGGAAGCCTTCAGTGTTAAATTTCCTCCTGGTTGCGCTCCCAGAGTCAGAGCCAAAATTTGTGAACCGTCACTTACCAGTACTCGTTGTCCTTGTAGGTGGATATTACCGCCACCTTTGCCACTGGTATCTAAAGTAGATGGAATCTGACTTTGCTGGGTTAGTTGAATGTTCTGAAAATTTTGAACACCTTCATATCCTAATGCCCAACCTTGATTCATTGAATTCAGACTGACCAAACTATTGCCAGCAACGCTTCCTAACTCAATTCTTCCCCCACTTGCTGTTAAATTTCCGCCCTCTAGGGTTATATCACCACCTATCAGTGCTAAGGTTTTGCCTTGCTGCACCTGTAGACCAACACCTTGTCCGAAGGTATTAATTGCATTATTAGGACTTGCTTGGGATTGATTGCGGATGGACGCCGCATTTGTTCCAAATTGTAAACCTATAGGAACACTTTCTGTGAGTAGAGGTGTAGTTTGAGGTGATGTAGCACTAAACTTTGTACCATCAGCAAAGTTCAAACTACTCGCCGTACTCGCCACAAATGAACCGCCAATATTTAAAGAAGCATTGGGCCCAAAAACAATGCCGTTAGGATTAATCAGAAATACGTTGGCTGCACCGTTAGCTTTGAGAATGCCATCTATATTAGAAACAGAAGTGCCTGTCACCCGACTGATGATGTTCTGAATATTGATTGCATTGTTGAAATGGGCTGTCGTTCCCGCAGAGATAGAAAATTTTTCAAAGCTGTGGAGCAAGGTTGTACCACGAACTGCTCCACCATCAATCTGGTCTATAGGCTGACCATCGATGAGCTTTGGTGTAATGATTGAACTTTCAGATCCAAGTGTGGCATCTTTTTGAATTTGAGCTAGAGCAAAACTCTCAGCAAAAATGAGCACTTTAGCAATTACTAAAGTACTCACGATTCCTAACTTCCAGTGGCAACTGCTTCGATTTTGAGACATGAAAAACTGGCGCTCAAAACATCAGAGTTTATTAAAATACTGCTTTTTGCTAAGTAGTGATGTTAGTACGTTGATGTTATCTCTGTAACTTTAATACTACATAAAATCAAAGTTTAGTATTTTTACATTCACTAGAATAAACTCTTTGCAGTCCGAAGATTAAATTATTTAGCAGTTACAGCCTAAAGGGCTACCAGTTGATGGACAAGGGATACACAATGCTTTTTTGACTAACACAATTTCTGGTATTGAAGGTCTTGAAGTTTCTGGTAATAATGCATTGGGTTGCTGTTCATCAGGTGCATCATCAGATTGGAGTTGATTGGGATCGAGATTACACTGCCAATGAATTCTCAAGACTCTATATTCTAATAAGCCGTACTTTTCAAGCACTGAATGTAAGTCAGCGTTTTCTAGGCTTTCATTCATTTTCTGCTGAATTTCTTCTTGTAACTGCTGTAATATTTGAGGATCTATGACTTGTTGAGAACTCATGAGTGTTTTTGTTCCTGACGGGAGGTGTATAATTATTGCTTCAGTTTAGTTAGCAATGATTACGCTCAGTGTCACAAAAGTTCATAATTTTCCTACGAGATTTTCTTTACAGCTATTTTTAACTAATACCAATTCAAATTATTTCTTGTTGAGTGGGCATCTCGTCTAGTAACTAAATCGGGCTTTTACTTACCGCCTTCCCCACTAATTCTTAATCCCTGTCGCAGCAATACCCTGAAGAAATTGACGCTGACCGATGAGAAATAATACCATCACTGGAATTGTGGCTATTGTTACTGCTGCCATCATCAAGGGCCAATTATTCGTAAATTGCTCCTGAAACTCAGCCAACGCTAGTTGCACTGTCCTTAATTCTGGTCTTGTCGTAAATACTAGAGGCTTAAATAAATCATTCCACTCACCGATGAAGGTGAACAAAAACAGCGTTAGCAAGGCCGGACGGGCTAAAGGTAACATCACCCGCCACAAAATTTGCAGTCGGTTCGCCCCATCTATCGCTGCGGCTTCCTCTAACTCTACAGGAATTGTCTGGAAATACTGACGTAATAAGAAAATCCCATATCCGCTAACCGCAGTGGGTAAAATCAGCGCCCAGTATGTATTTATCAGGTGTCCCCACTTCAATACCAAAAAGATAGGAATCACCAATAACTGAAAGGGAATCACTAAAGTTGCTAAAACGACTAATAGCAGTGCTTGGCGTCCCCGAAACTTCAACCGTGCTAGGGCGTAACCAGCCAAAGCAGAAGTGACAATCTGAAACGCCGTCACAGCGATCGCTACCAAGGTAGAATTAGCAAACGCGAGCAAAAATTTTCCTTGTTGCCACGCAACGCGGTAATTTGCTAAAGACCAGTTATTTTTGAACAAATTTTCTGGGCTGGCGGATGTCGGTGCAAAGGAGGTGAGAAAGACCACAAACAATGGTAGTAAAACGATAAATGCCCCTAGCAGTAAGATTACTAGGCTCAAAAAATCGCTAGATTTCAGATTCGGGTTTGATTTGAACATAAACTTAAACTGCAAAGCATTTATTTCGCTAGTACTAGAACATTGCCCCCAGCAACAATTAATCTATAAACATAGTCTACTTGTTAAGTTAAATTAAACCACAGTAATTGTTACTCTTAGTTCATAGGGAAAATCAATACTTGGTGTCAAATAACTCAGGTTTACAGGAGTAAAGATAACTATGCAGCAGCTTGCAGACCAATTTAAAGAATTAGATTTCAAGAGCGAAACATACAAAGATGCTTATAGCCGGATCAATGCAATCGTGATTGAAGGGGAACAAGAAGCCCATGAAAATTACATCACATTAGCCCAACTGCTGCCAGAATCTCATGATGAATTGATTCGCCTCTCCAAGATGGAAAGCCGACACAAGAAAGGATTTGAAGCTTGTGGGCGGAATTTGGAAGTTACCCCAGATTTGCAATTTGCCAAGGAATTTTTCTCTGGACTACACCAGAATTTCCAAACAGCAGCGGCGTCCGGAAAGGTCGTCACTTGTCTGTTGATTCAGTCTTTGATTATCGAATGTTTTGCGATCGCAGCATATAACATTTACATCCCCGTTGCCGATGCTTTTGCCCGCAAAATCACAGAGGGCGTAGTCAAAGATGAGTATAGCCACCTCAACTTTGGAGAAGTTTGGTTGAAAGAACACTTTACAGAATCCAAAGCTGAACTTGAACTAGCAAATCGCCAGAACCTACCCATCGTCTGGAAAATGCTCAACCAAGTAGAGGGTGATGCCCACACAATGGCAATGGAAAAAGATGCTTTAGTAGAAGACTTTATGATTCAATACGGTGAAGCATTAAGTAACATAGGCTTTACAACTCGCGACATCATGCGCTTGTCAGCCTACGGACTCATCGCCGCTTAAAAGAGTTAGGAGTGAGGAATGATCGGTGAGAAATTATGAATCGTACTCCTAACTCCTAACTCTACTAAATTCCACGCCTCAAAACAGCATAAGCCTAATAATCACTACATGTTTGGTCTAATTGGACATCTGACTAGTTTAGAACACGCTCAATCGGTAGCTCAAGAATTGGGATACCCAGAATATGCCGATCAAGGGCTAGACTTTTGGTGCAGCGCCCCACCACAAATTGTCGATACCATTATTGTCACCAGTATAACTGGGCAAAAAATTGAAGGACGGTATGTAGAATCTTGCTTTTTGCCGGAGATGCTGGCTAGTCGCCGCATCAAAGCTGCAACACGCAAAGTCCTCAACGCGATGGCTCATGCACAAAAGCATGGCATTAACATTACAGCTTTAGGCGGATTTTCCTCGATTATTTTTGAAAACTTTAAGTTAGACCAATTTAGCCAAGTCCGCAACATTAAACTAGAGTTTGAACGGTTCACTACAGGAAACACACATACTGCATACATTATTTGTAAGCAGGTGGAAGAAGCCTCAAAACAATTGGGAATCGATCTGTCAAAAGCGACTGTTGCTGTATGTGGGGCAACTGGAGATATTGGTAGTGCAGTTACCCGCTGGCTAGATGCGAAAACAGATGTCAAAGAACTTCTGTTGATCGCCCGCGACCAAGAACGCCTCAAAGAACTGCAAGGCGAACTGGGGCGAGGAAAAATCATGGGTTTGACAGAAGCACTGCCTGAAGCTGACATTGTAGTTTGGGTTGCGAGTATGCCCAAAGGCGTGGAAATCGACCCGACCACTTTGAAACAACCCTGTTTATTGATTGATGGTGGCTATCCGAAAAACTTAGCAACAAAAGTTCAGCATCCTGGTGTATATGTGTTAAATGGTGGGATTGTCGAGCATTCCTTGGATATTGACTGGAAAATTATGAAAATCGTCAATATGGACGTACCAGCCCGCCAGTTGTTTGCTTGTTTTGCCGAATCAATGCTGTTGGAATTTGAGAAGTTATACACGAACTTTTCCTGGGGACGGAATCAGATTACCGTAGACAAAATGGAGCAGATTGGTAAGGTATCAGTGAAACATGGATTTAGACCGCTGTTGGTTTAGTCATTGGTCATTGGTTATTAGTCATTGGTCATTTGTTATTTGCACAAAGGACAAAGGACAAAGGACAAAGGACAAAAGACAAAAAACAAAGGATAGATAACTTATAACTCGTACTTATAAACCCTACGATGGCAACTACCGAGCGTAAACCATTACTGTTAGATTTTGAAAAGCCCCTAGCAGAACTTGCAACCCGAATCGATCAAATTCGGCAACTTGCAGAAGAAAATGGCGTAGATGTATCTGGTCAAATTCGTCAACTAGAAGCACGCGCCATGCAACTACGTGAGGAAATTTTCACTAGTCTATCCCCGTCCCAGCGATTGCAAGTCGCTCGTCATCCGCGTCGCCCCAGTACTCTCGATTACATTCAGGCAATTAGTGATGAATGGATGGAATTGCATGGCGATCGCTGTGGTGGTGACGATCCGGCTTTAGTTGGTGGTGTTGGTCGTCTGAGTGGACAACCTGTGGTGATGTTGGGTCATCAAAAAGGACGCGATACTAAAGACAATATTGCCCGTAACTTTGGAATGCCTTACCCTGGCGGCTATCGCAAAGCTATGCGGTTGATGGAACACGCCAACAAGTTTAGTATGCCGATACTAACCTTTATCGACACACCAGGAGCTTGGTCTGGGGTAGAAGCAGAACACCAAGGTCAAGGAGAAGCGATCGCTTACAACTTGCGAGAAATGTTCTGTTTGGATGTGCCAATTATCTGCACAGTTATCGGTGAAGGTGGTTCTGGCGGCGCACTCGGTATTGGTGTAGGCGATCGCCTACTCATGTTTGAACACTCCGTTTATACCGTCGCCACTCCCGAAGCCTGCGCTGCAATTTTGTGGAAAGATGCCGCTAAGGCTCCCCAAGCCGCTGTGGCGCTAAAAATTATTTCCCATGACCTGAAAAAGTTGGGAATTATCGACCAAATACTGCCTGAACCCACTGGTGGCGCTCATTCCGACCCCTTAAAAGCCGCTACTACTCTTAAGCAAGTGCTGATGGAAAACTTAGACGAACTCAATCGTTTAACCGCTCCAGAACGCCGCCAAATGCGCTATGAAAAATTCCGCAAAATTGGTGTTTTTACAGAAGTTGCCCACTAAAGCAACTCTATAATGATAGATTAGCAAAACAGCAATGCTATAATTGCCTATGTGCTTAAAGATTTTTAACAATCTAGCCATAGGCATTTGCATTTTTTGCAAGTCTACTCAATTTGATTGAGTGGGTTTTGTATTATGTAAATAATCTAATTTGAATGTACGATGTACCGCGTGGTTTTCCAGGCAACAATTTGTTGTCTTTACTATTAAAAACCACAATATGGTTAGTGTTGTGCGGAATCATAACATCTGTTTAATGAAAATCATCAGATTTTTAGATTCCTTTAATCTATGCAAACCGAGAAGTGTGAATAATGGGCTGGTAATAGGTTTTGGGAACTGTCAAAAAATTGGGAGACACCATGAGTGTTGAGCAAAAACGACGCGCCCTGATTACTGGGGCAAGTAGTGGAATTGGGAAAGCAACGGCTTTAGCCTTTGCCAAAGCCGGAATAGATGTTGCCTTAGTCAGCCGTTCTTTGGATAAGTTGGAGGCGGTAAGAGAAGCCGTAGAGCATACTGGGGTGGAAGCGAAAGCTTACGCTGTAGATTTAGCGCAGATTTCTGAAGTCAAAGACAAGATCCAAGCGATCGCCCTTGACTTCGGTGATATAAACATTCTGGTAAACAATGCTGGCATCGCTTATACAGGCGCTTTGAGCGAAATCCCTCTAGAGAGCTGGCAGCAGGTAATTGACTTGAATCTCACCAGTGTGTTTCAGTGCATTGTGGGGATTTTACCTTCAATGCGCGATCGAGGCACAGGCACAATTATCAACATCGCCTCAATTGCCGCCAAGCAACCCTTTCCTGGTTGGGGAGCATACAGCGTCAGCAAAGCTGGTTTGATAGCCCTCTCTCAAACCCTGGCACAAGAAGAACGCATTCATGGCATTCGTGTCACAGCTATTTGTCCCGGCGCAGTCAATACCGAACTTTGGGATACAGAAACAGTCCATGTCAACTTAGACCGTTCTAAAATGTTAACCCCGGAAATTGTGGCTCAATCAATTCTCTACACAGTTCTGTTACCACAACAGGCAGTGATTGATGAATTGACTCTGATGCCCAGCGCTGGCGCACTCTAATTAGTCCTTCGTCCTTTGTTCTTTGTCTTTTGTCTTTTGCAAATGACCAATGACCAATGACTAATGACTAATGACTAATGACTAAACCATAACCAAGACTGAATCATGACTATTGCTAGTTCCAACGGTTCCAATTGCTCTCAATCGCCTCTGATTTCCGATTTGGCAGAAGCCATAACTCCTAGACCCGATCGCAACACTCACAACGGGCGACAAGCGGATGTGTCCCCACCAAAAGAGGAACATCTGGAGGAAATGAAGGACGCCGTGCGGACACTAATATTGGGAGTTGGCGAAGACCCCGAACGCGAAGGACTCTTGAAAACACCCAAACGAGTAGCCGAGGCAATGCGGTTTTTGACCAGTGGCTACAACCAATCTCTTGAAGAACTCGTTAACGATGCCATCTTTGATGAAGGGCATAGCGAGATGGTACTTGTTAGAGATATTAACTTCTTTAGTCTGTGCGAACACCACATGCTGCCATTTATGGGTAGAGCGCACGTTGCTTATATCCCCAACCAAAAAGTTGTTGGACTGAGTAAGCTGGCCCGGATTGTTGAGATGTATTCCCGTCGCTTACAAGTACAAGAGAGACTAACCCGCCAAATTGCTGAAGCAATCCAGACGATTCTTGAACCTCAAGGCGTTGCTGTAGTGATGGAAGCTAGCCACATGTGCATGGTAATGCGTGGCGTTCAAAAACCAGGTTCTTGGACTGTTACTAGCGCAATGGTTGGTGTGTTTGAAGAGGAGCACAAAACCCGCGAAGAATTTTTTAACTTAATTCGCCACCAACCAGCATTTTTTTAAGTGCTGAGTTAGGAGTTAGGAGTTAATTCACAACTGATAACTCCTAATTTCTAAGTAACTCAACGTGAGTTCGACGAGTGCGATTTTGACCTCTCCCCCAGCCCCTCTCCTACCAGGAGAGGGGAGCAAAAACTTTTCTTTTCTCGTTACTCCTTTCTTGCCTTTTAGGAGAAGGAGGCTGTCCGGGAGAGGTCTGTCGAACTCACGTTAACTCAATGTTCTTGAGACTGTGAAATAGGAGCGCTACTTTATCTAAGTCCTTATCTCCTGGTGTCCGTTCCACACCACTAGATAAATCAATGCCGCTAGGATTAACCTGATTTAGGGCTTCCATAATATTATCGGCTGTTAGTCCTCCTGCTAAAAACCAAGGACAACTAGGGCTAAATTGTTCTAGCATCGTCCAATCTAAAGTTTTGCCTGTCCCACCTAGTTGTTGCGGATGGTAGGCGTCAAGTAGCAAAGTATCTACAAATTTGGTGTAATCAGCCGTTGTGTCAAGATGCTCAAGACTACGAATTCTCAGTGCTTTAATAATTTCAACATTGGGTAAAGCTTGACGTAATTGGTAGCAAAAATTTGGGGATTCATCTCCGTGCAACTGCACACCAGTCAATCCAGAATCAGCAACTATCTGACTGATTTCAGCGATACTAAGATTGGCAAAAACCCCAATTTTATCAATATTTGCCGGTAGTTCTGCCACTGCTGCCCGAATTTGGGATGTAGTCACGTAACGAGGTGAGTTTGGCACACAAATAAATCCTAGTGCCGTTGCGCCTAGAGAGGCGATCGCTATAGACTGCTGTGGTTGAGTAATGCCGCAAATCTTAACGCGCATAAAAATTTAACAAATTTCAAATAATATCAACAAATTCTAAATTATCTGAAAAACTTTTGTGCCTTGGTAATTTTATAATCTTGTAGGTCTACATTTTAGGAGACAAAAGCTTGATTTCATCTATTTTACTAGCAGCAGCTGAAACTGTTCCCGCAACACCTGCGTGGAATCCTACAGTAGGCATTATCATCAGCATTAGTAGCTTAGTAGTTCTTTTGCTAAGTACTAGGATTGAAAAACCTTTAGTAGGCCCCAAGTTCCCCATCCTGCCCGTTAGTATTCCAACATTCGTTGCAGCAATGGCTTTTGGTCATATTATTGGCGTTGGCATCGTTTTAGGATTGACTAATATCGGTCGTCTATAGTTTTGTGATGACAGAGGTGTTACTTGTAACCCCGCTATCAATACAAAACTCCTAAAAATGATTTTGGGCAGGGGGAGTAGGGAGTAAAGAAGGGAATAGGTTACAGGGAAAAGGGTATAGATTATTCCCTGTCACCTGTTACCTCTCACCTTTACCCTAACCTCATGCCCAATTCCTAATTCCAGAGTTTTGCCCACAGGCATTAATTGTCTATTCTAGAAATAAGAGCATTTCGTCACTTGTTACTACCGAATTGATGCTCAATATAAATGTGTATACGAATATGCATAGAATCTCGGTATAAAAAGTACTGGCGATATCTAGTTTTAGGGCAATGTAATGCAAACAAATTGGAGAATTGGGTCATTATTTGGAATTCCCCTGTTTTTAGACCCGTTATGGTTTGTGATTTTAGGGTTGGCAACCCTGAATTTTGGGGTAGCTTACCAGGAATGGGGGCCTGTTATAGCTTGGAGTGCTGGCATAGTTATGGCACTGCTGCTATTTGGTTCGGTGCTATTGCATGAGTTGGGTCATAGCTTGGTAGCCCGATCGCAAGGTATTAGAGTTAATTCAATTACCCTATTTATGTTTGGCGGGATTGCTGCCATTGAAGAAGAATCTAAAACTCCTTTTAAAGCCTTTCAAGTAGCGATCGCTGGGCCTTTGGTGAGCATCATCCTATTTGTCCTGCTCCGTCTGACAGCTTTTATGATACCTGATACTAATCCCCTCAGTATCATGGTCGGAGATTTGGCAAGAATTAACTTAGTGGTGGCTCTATTTAACTTGATTCCCGGCTTACCTCTAGATGGAGGGCAAGTGTTAAAAGCAGCATTATGGCAAATCACAGGTAATCGTTTTCAAGCCGTACACTTGGCTGCAAAATCTGGGCAAATATTGGGTTATGCTGCGATCGCTTTCGGATTTGTTGTAGATTTCGTCACCAGAGAGTTAGTACTTGGTTTGTGGATTGCGCTGTTAGGTTGGTTTGCTGTCCGCAATGCTAACACCTATGACAACATGACTACATTGCAAGAAAGTTTACTCAAAGTGGTGGCGGCCGATGCGATGACTCGTGACTTTCGCGTAATAGATGCTGACCAGACATTGCGTTCCTTTGCCGATTTATACCTCTTAGAAACCAATCCCTCGCAGGTTTATTTTGCCGCTTCTGATGGACGTTACCGGGGTCTAGTTTCCATTGACGATTTCCGTTTAACCCAAAGGAGTGAATGGGAAACCAAAACTTTACACAGCATAGTGCATCCACTGACAGAAATACCTACTGTCACAGAATCAACAGCGATCGCTGAGGTTATTAACAAGCTAGAAAATGAGCAGTTACCGAGAATTACCGTCCTTTCTCCGGCGGGTGCTGTAGCTGGTGTAATCGATCGGGGAGATATTGTGCGATCGCTGGTAGAAAAGTTAAATTTGCAGATAACCGATGCTGAAATTAAGCGCATCAAGGAAGAAGGTAACTATCCACCAGGGTTGCAACTGGGAGTAATCGCGAAATCAACTACAAATTAAACGTCACACCCTCGTCATAGGTTTGCAATAGATACGTCAAAAGCGTGTGTGATATTTAATTTGGTATTTGGTTACAAAATGCTTTTTTTGGGTAAAAGGTAGGAAGATTTCCTACCTTTTTTATTTTTCAAAGTATGGCATTACCAAACAGCCCGCACTTCTCTACGAGACGCTCCGCGAACGGCTACGCTCAGTGACCGTCGTAGACATCGCCTCAGATGATGGTAAATTATTAAAACTTCAAGTTTAAAGCGAGTAAAATGTAAGTACGTGATATACTACGTCTCTCACTTACCCTGGTTTTATGGCACTGCCAATTGTTGCAATTATCGGACGCCCAAATGTGGGCAAATCCACCCTGGTTAATCGACTCGCCGGGGAACAAACGGCGATTGTCCATGATGAACCGGGAGTGACACGCGATCGCACTTATCTTCCAGCTTTCTGGAATGGTCGCGAATTTTTAGTGGTAGACACCGGTGGTTTAGTTTTTAATGATGATACCGAATTTTTACCACTGATTCGCCAACAGGCAATGACAGCCCTTACAGAAGCGTGTGCCGCTATTTTTGTTGTCGATGGAAAAACAGGCCCGACATCGGCAGATTTAGAAATCGCCGAATGGATGCGCCAACAACCCGTACCTGTGCTACTAGCTGTAAATAAATGTGAATCCCCAGAACAAGGCTTAATGCAAGCTGCCGAATTTTGGGAATTGGGATTGGGCGAGCCTTACCCCATCTCCGCGATTCATGGCAGTGGTACAGGAGAATTACTCGACGAGTTAGTTAATCACATCCCTGCTATTGAAGACATTCCAGAAACAAATGAAATCAAAGTAGCAATTGTGGGACGCCCAAATGTGGGCAAATCGAGCTTACTCAATGCTTTTGTCGGGCAAGAAAGGGCAATTGTCAGCCCAATTTCTGGTACAACCCGCGATGCTATTGATACCGTCATTGAACGAGCCGGACAAACCTACCGCTTGATTGATACCGCCGGCATTCGCAAAAAGAAACACATCGAATACGGCACAGAATTCTTTAGTATTAACCGGGCTTTCAAAGCGATTCGCCGCGCTGACGTGGTTTTATTAGTAATTGATGCTTTAGATGGAGTCACCGAGCAAGACCAAAAATTAGCTGGGCGGATTATCGAAGATGGTCGAGCTTGCATCATCGTCGTTAATAAGTGGGATGCTGTCGAAAAAGACTCTTACACAATTTACGATTACGAAAAAACTCTGCAATCACGGTTACATTTTACCGAATGGGCAGAAACAATTTTTGTAAGTGCCTTGTCAGGACAACGAGTAGAAAAGATTTTAGAATTGGTGAAAACGGCGGCTGAATCACACAAACGCCGTGTCAGCACATCAGTTATTAACGAAGTCTTAACAGATGCCGTCAGTTGGCATTCACCGCCGGCATCTCGTAGTGGGCGTCAAGGGAAGATCTATTATGGTACACAAGTAAGCAGCCAACCACCAACGATCGCCCTATTTGTCAACGACTCGAAACGCTTCAACGACAACTACCGCCGGTACATTGAACGGCAATTTCGTCAACAGCTAGGATTTAAAGGCACGCCAATTATTTTGCTGTGGCGGAGCAAAAAAGTCCGTGATGCCGAAAATGGTAATGTTAATAGAGCAACTCGCGTCAAAATAAGTTAGGAGACGCGGTGAATCGCGTCTGTACAAGAGAGATGGGATTAATCGCGTCTGTACAAGAGTTATGAGTTAAAGTCAAAATTGCTAACTATAGAACCCTATCGACTTGAGTTTGATAACGGCAGAAGGTGAAAGTTATGAGTTAAAGTCAAAACTCCTAACTCCTCACTTCTAACTACTCACTCTTAACTCCTAACTCTAAAATGGATTTATTGCGATCGCTGCCACTTGGACTTTATTTAGAACAACCCCAAACTTGGCTGCATAAAATCGATCCGCGAGTCAAGTTCGCTTGGTTGATGAGCTTTTTAACAAGCTATGTTTTGGCCAACAACAATTGGCGGGTGCTGTTGGTGGTAATTTTGATTATTGCCACCTTGATTGCGAGAATTCCTCGACGCGTATGGCAGCAGCAAATGGGTTGGCTATTAATGCTATCGTTTTTTGTGCTGGCGATCGCAGCCATTAGTCCTGATGGATTGGGTGTAGATTATCAGTCACGTTTGCCAGCTAATGAACAAATCTTAACCCAGCCAGCAAACTCTAATAATATTCAAGAGCCAGCCCCTGAGAAAAAAGCATACAGCTACGTGCTATTTCACAAAGGCCCGGTTAAAGTGACTCGCTACTCATTGAGTTTGGCAGTACGCCTGAGTACACTTATCTTTACCGTTATTTACAGCACTAACCTCTATCTGCTGACAACCGCACCAGAAGAAATCACATCTGGCATAGAAAGCTTAATGCAACCCTTGCGACGCTTCAAGTTGCCTGTCACAGAAATCGCTTTAACTTTAACCTTGTCCTTGCGCTTCATTCCCTTGGTTTTAGAAGAAGTGCAAAACTTATTTCGCTCCGTAATGACAAGGGCAATTAATTGGAAAAAGCTGGGATTGAAAGGAGCATTCAAGGTTTGGATGACAGTTGCAGAGAGACTTTTAGAAAATCTACTCTTACGAGCCGACCAAATGGCAAATGCCATGATGGTGCGGGGTTTTACCAGTCCCAATGAGCATCGAGTCCAATGGCACGATTTACGATTAAAAGGGCGTGACTGGTTGGCGATCGCAACTTTAATCTTATTCTGGGGAATACGGCTAGCTATCGGAACTCAGGCGTAATTTTGCACCGAGATAAAGGTAAGAGATAATACAGCAGAATTCAGGAGCGGAGCCGGAGACGCTCCGCCTCCGGTCAGAAGTAAAACATTAAATTGCCGTTTCTACCAAAGACTAATTATTGTAGAGACGGCGATTCATCGCGTCTCTTGCCTTAACCGAACAGTATTGAGCTATAGGTAACAATATGGTAGGGTAATTTAAATAGCTACCCAGCCATAAAATTGATCCCCTACCATTTTCTGTAGATTTTAGCTATTAACCAGCCTTACGCGAACACTACAAACTAATCTTAAGATTTTTGACCGAGTACCCTTATGAATCTCTGCACAATGCTCAAGCACAAATTGCACCACTGAAAATACTGGATAATCGATAGACTTTTGCATAAATGATAGTTTTATTTCCAGTACCCAGTACCCAATCCCCAATCCCAATTTTGTGCCATTGGGCGACAGTTGTGGCAGTATGGAAAGAAGTTGAAAAATTCGCCGTTGCCGTTGGGAACTTCAAAGGGTGTTTTTCCTTCCCGCGTCGAACTTTCAACCAGAGGAGCGGCAATATTTTGTGCCTTGTCCCTACAGATTGCTAAATTGAAGTCACCAAAGCAGATGGTGATATTTGTCAAACAGCCTCTACTCTTTGAATCTACGCTTCGCGGCTTCTGTTGTACTATTGCGCTTCACTACCACTAGCTTCATCTGCCCATTAGGAACTAGATCGAGGTCTTCGTAACCGCAGCTTCGCATTTTAACCAAATATTCTGACGAATGTTGGTATTATCGTCTGAATGTTTGGAATTCACTGCGAAAAGATATATATACTTCCACCTTGACTACACCTTGACTCTTAAATGAATCCAGAAAACGCAGAAACTTACATAAACCATCCAACTTGGGGTTTACTCTACAAAATCTGTATGGTTGATGAGAACCAGGATTTGTTCACCACACTTTATGCCCAACGCTTATTTTTTTTGGTGGCAAATGATGTTAAAGGTGTTAAATTTCAGTCTCTAGGACGTACTGAGGCAAGAATGATGTTGGAAAATCGCTTACGTACCCTGCGGCGCAGTGGGCATTCTCAGGAGTACGATCAGCTTCAGAGTGTTTTCCAACGCACCTTCCAATGAACAGTTCGATTTCCGAACGTATTCTTTCCATTCGTTCCTCACTGCCAACGTCAGTCAAATTGATTGCTGTTAGCAAGCAAGTATCTGCCCAGTCCATTCGATCTGCATACAATGCAGGAATTCGTGATTTCGGGGAAAGTCGTATCCAAGAAGCTGCCAGCAAACAAGCCGAGTTGCAAGATTTACCGGATATTACCTGGCACTTTATTGGACATTTGCAAAGCAATAAAGCCAAAAAAGCCATTGAGCATTTTCCTTGGATTCACTCTGTGGATAATTTGAAGCTGGCACAGCGCTTAGACCAATTGGCGCAACAGCTAGGAGTGAGTCCCCAGGTTTGCTTACAAGTGAAAATTCTCCCCGATCCCAACAAGTCTGGTTGGAGTGTACCAGAACTTTTAACTGATTTACCCACACTCAATTCTTACAAAAATTTACAAATTCAAGGTTTGATGACAATTCCGCCTTCAGGATTAAATGATTCTGAAATTTTCAGTGTGTTTAATCGCAATCGTCAGCTAGCCAAAGAAATCCAGGAGCAAAACTGGTCGCATATTAAAATGCAGCACCTATCTATGGGTATGTCAGGCGACTACGAACTGGCAGTGCAAGCAGGCGCAACGATGGTACGATTAGGAACCATATTGTTTGGCGATCGCTATTAGCCGATTAATCATCAGCTTTACTCTTGGGTATTAATAGAAGCTAAAGATTTGATGACAAGAATTTTCTAACAGACTGGTGCAATCGGAAACAAAGGATATAGTATTGACAAGAGCAATCGCCAAGAAAAAATGGGGTATAAAGAAGTCTCCTTCGGATAAACCTTAGGATATAATCTTTACTCATTATTGTGTTTAGGCGATGCACAGACCTTTCCAATAAGTGTCAGTTCATCGCCAAAACTCGTAATATAGGCTACAACTAGCAATAAAGTTGCTGAAGTATCCATTGATGTAGCGTATACCACCGTAGGCATCGCTCTTAACTCAATCAATCCTCAGCCAAGTCAATGCAGGCAATTCGCATCAGGAGAGTACACGCACCATGAACAACATTTTTTCCAAACTCAGAGACTTTGTGGGTCTAAATGAGCAAGTAGAATACGAGTATTACGAAGAAGAACCAGAAACAGATAATAATAATTACCAAAATCTGTATCAGCAAGAAAATCCCCAGCCAGCACCGCAAGAGAGTCCAGCCGCTCAAAACCGACGCTGGCGGGAACCAGTGCCTACAATGGGAGATGATATGACAGCAGGTTCAAAGCCAATGGGGAATGTGATTGGTATGCCAGGAGCAATTAACGGAATTTCGGAAGTTTTAGTACTCGAACCACGCACCTTTGAAGAAATGCCCCAGGCAATTCAAGCGTTGCGCGAACGCAAGTCAGTGGTATTAAATCTGACAATCATGGACCCAGATCAAGCTCAACGAGCAGTAGATTTTGTAGCAGGTGGTACTTACGCACTAGATGGACATCAAGAGCGCATCGGTGAGAGCATCTTTTTGTTTACACCAAGTTGTGTCCAAGTTAGCACCCAAGGTGGCGTTCTTCATGAAGTACCACAACCACCAGTACGTCCCTCTCGTCCGACAACAGGTACTCCAAATCAAACCTGGGGCAACGAAACTAACCGGATGGCACAATAAAGTTAAATTAGTATTTAGTCCTTTGTCCTTTGTCATTTGTCCTGAGTTTTGCTCATGGTGACAAATGACAAACGACTAATGACTAATGACCAATGACTAATGACTAATGACTATAAAATTTGGCCTAATTGGTGGTGGGGTAATGGGAGAAGCGCTCTTATCCCGCCTTATCGCGCGTGGAATTTATCAATCATCAGAAGTCATAGTTAGCGAACCATTATCTTCACGCCTAGATTTTTTAAAGCAGCAATACGGTGTTGCTGTAACGACAGATAATAGCCAGGTTTTCACCGAAGCAAAAGAAGTTCTATTTTTGGCAGTAAAACCGCAGGTGTTTAGCGCGATCGCTCAAGAATTAGCAGATATTGATATTCTTAATAGAGAACATTCACCTCTGATCATTTCTATTTTGGCGGGTGTGCCCTTAAGTCAGCTAGAAGCTGCATTTGTGCAATTGCCAGTGATTAGAGCAATGCCCAACACCCCGGCCACTGTGGGAGCAGGAGTTACCGCAATTTGTTTAGGTGCATATACCAATGCCTCGCATCACCAAAAAGCACAGCAAGTTTTTTCAGCTGTAGGTGAAGTCGTAGAAGTTTCAGAAGGGCTGATGGATGCAGTTACAGGGCTATCTGGTAGCGGCCCCGCTTACGTGGCGCTGATGGTAGAAGCACTTGCAGATGGTGGAGTCGCCGCAGGTTTACCTAGAACAATTGCTAATCAACTAGCCTTGCAAACCGTACTGGGAACAGCAAAACTGTTGCAGGAAACCAAAATACACCCAGCAGAACTCAAAGATCGCGTTACCAGTCCCGGCGGTACAACCATTGCGGGGATTGCCAAGCTAGAACAGGCAGGATTTCGTTCCGCTTTCATTGAAGCAGTCAAAGCTGCCACAGAGCGATCGCAAGAACTGGGAAAATAAATAAGAGTCATTTGTCATTAGTCATTGGTCATTAGTTTTAGACAAAAGACAAAGGACAAATGACAAATGACAAATGACCGCTAACGAAGTTGACAAAAGACTCGTTAGTATAGTAAACAATCTGGTTGCAAATGTGATTGAGTGAATTATCCTGCACCGTCTCCAGAACTTGACTTAGGGTTTATATTTCCCTTTGAACTGGATCAGTTTCAAAAAGAAGCGATCGCGTCCCTGAACGCTGGGCGCTCCGTAGTTGTATGTGCCCCCACAGGTTCGGGGAAAACATTAGTCGGGGAATACGCTATTTATCGCGCCCTAGCGCGAGGAAAACGCGTGTTTTATACTACTCCCCTGAAGGCGCTGTCGAATCAAAAATTACGTGACTTTCGAGAAAAATTCGGTTTCGATCGAGTCGGGCTGTTAACTGGAGATGCTTCGATTAACAGAGATGCACCGATTTTGGTGATGACCACAGAAATTTTCCGAAATATGCTCTATGGCACACCCATTGGGCAAATCGGCATCTCATTGGTAGACGTGGAAGCAGTGATCCTTGATGAGTGCCACTACATGAACGATCGCCAGCGCGGTACTGTTTGGGAAGAATCAATCATCTATTGTCCCCGTGAAGTGCAACTAGCAGCCCTCTCAGCAACGGTTGCCAATAGCGATCAACTCACCGACTGGCTAAATCGCGTTCACGGCCCAACTGACCTGATTTACTCCGATTTTCGCCCAGTCCCCTTGGAATTTCACTTTTGCAATCCTAAAGGGCTATTTCCCCTGCTGAATGATAGCAAAACCAAAATTAACCCCCGCCTTCTTCAGAAGAAAAAGGGGAGAGGGGGAGAAAGGGATAGGGGGAGAAATGGTAGACCGGAAGCTCCAGGTATAATTTTTACCCTCAGCCAATTAGAGCAACGGGATATGCTACCAGCGATTTACTTTATCTTCAGCCGCCGGGGATGTGATAAAGCGGTGGCGGAAGTGGGTGATTTATGGCTGGTAAATAACGAAGAGTCTCAGATTTTACGGCAACAAATTGATGACTTTTTAGCCCGCAATCCCGAAGCTGGGCGTTCTGGACAAATTGCCCCCCTGTACCGAGGAATTGCTGCCCACCACGCCGGAATTTTACCTGCTTGGAAAGCATTGGTAGAAGAACTATTTCAGCAAGGGCTGATTAAAGTAGTATTCGCCACCGAGACACTAGCAGCAGGAATTAATATGCCCGCCCGGACAACGGTAATCTCTACCCTTTCCAAGCGTACCGATACCGGACACCGCCTGTTGAACGCTTCTGAATTTTTGCAAATGGCAGGACGAGCAGGCCGCCGGGGGATGGATAAACAAGGTCATGTAGTGACAGTCCAAACTCCCTTTGAAGGAGCTAAAGAAGCCGCCTATTTGGGAACATCCAAGCCAGACCCTCTAGTAAGCCAGTTTACGCCCAGTTATGGTATGGTACTCAACTTGCTACAAACCCATACCCTAGAGCAAACCAGGGAACTGATAGAGCGCAGTTTTGGGCAGTACATGGCGACCTTGCATTTACGGCCAGAATACGATGAGATTGCCGAGTTGCAAACACAATTAGCTCAATTACATGAGCAAATTGCCGCAGTTGATGAAAATGAACTGGCTATTTATGAAAAATTGCGGCAACGCCTGAAGGTGGAACGCCAGATATTGAAAACCTTGCAAGAGCAAGCACAAGAAGACCGCCAAGAGGAATTGGTAATGATGTTGGGCTTTGCAGTGTCAGGAACTCTGTTAAGTCTCAAAGGCAAAAATATCATGGTATCTTCACCTGTAACGGCAGTTTTAGTCGGAAAATCACCTAGTTCTGGTCAAGCTCCTTACTTGGTATGCTTGGGGCACGATAACCGCTGGTATGTGGCAACCACAGGGGATGTAGTCGATTTGTATGCCGAACTGCCACGAATTGAAGTGCCGCCTGATATGCTACCACCACCAGAGATGCCTTTGAAGCCAGGACAATCGCGCCGTGGTAACGAAGAAAGCTTTGTGATCGCCACGCGTATTCCCGACCCGATAGAATCTTTGCATCTAGCACCAGAAGTAGCAGAACAACTCAGTCGCACTACCGCCGTCCAAGAGCAATTAGAAGCTCATCCCCTACATCAATCAGGCAATGCGGCCACGCTTTTCAAGCGCCGCGCCCGCTATGTCGAACTAGAAGCCGAACTCGAACAGTTGCAAGGGCAAGTAGAGCAACAGTCACAACGTCATTGGGAAGAGTTTCTGAATTTAATCGCAATTCTGCAACACTTTGGCGCTTTAGATAACTTAGTCCCCACACAATTAGGGCAAATCGCTGCCGCCATTCGAGGCGAGAATGAATTGTGGCTAGGTTTAGTATTTGCTAGCGGCGAATTGGATAACTTAGACCCGCATCATTTAGCCGCCGCCGCCGCCGCTTTGGTGATGGAAACGCCCCGTCCAGATAGCAAGGTTAACTTTGATCTCAGTAATGAAGTTGCGGAAGCCTTGGCAAAATTGCGGGGAATTCGCCGCCAAATGTTCCAACTACAACGGCGTTATAACGTAGCGCTGCCTATTTGGTTGGAATTTGAGCTAATTGCCATAGTGGAACAATGGGCGCTAGGAATGGAGTGGATAGAACTGTGCGAAAACACCACTTTGGATGAAGGCGATGTGGTGAGAATTTTACGGCGGACGTTGGATTTGTTATCACAAATACCCCACGTTCCCCATTTGCCAGATTCTTTCCAACGCAATGCCTATCGGGCGATGCAGTTGATTGATAGATTCCCTGTGAATGAGGTGGTTGAATAAATAGGACGCTTTGGCAGACACGGGTATTTAATAATTTCTGTACCGTTTTTTTCTCTCAGTACTGATGCAAAAATAGTTGATGCTGGGGCAATTCATGAATTGCCCCAGCAATGAACTTACATGTTATCAAATAATAGTAGTGGTACTTAGTTAAAAATGCTTTTTTGGTTTCGTATATTTTTTATGCGTGATTAATCGCGTGTATCTAACAAAAGTTATAGTCGCTATCAGCGCTATTCAATCTTAGTACACCAAGTTTCCAGTACCCTGCAACTGACGCAAAGAATTTATACATAATGGACAGTCGCAACCAAATACTCTAATTGCAGCATCGCTTTCCTCTTCAGTAAAGTTCAACATGGCAACATTCCGATCTGATACTGATGTGACAATAGTTGAGGAACTTTTAGAGGTATACGGACGTTTTCTCTCTGAATCTCGAATGCACACAAAATCTTGTCCACCATGTGGGTTAGTGATACAGGTACGACCGTCTTGTGTGTGCAGTAATCGCTGTGTAATGCTACCACTAGCATGGGCAGGATGAAATGCCACCAGCGTAGACATCATTGACACAAAAATTGAGGAACTGGAAAGCAAATTCAGAAGAATTTTTTTGTTCATAGATTTCCTTGAGAAAATTGTCTATTAGATTAGGGTATTCGATTAACTTTCAAACTTCAAGTGAATTTTCCCTGAGAATAGCTAGATAGACACTTGTTACCCAAGAAAGTTCCATCTCTACACCAGTTCGCTCGGAAATTATTTACTACATTATTATAATTCAGCAATCAAACAGGCTTGATATCTAGCTTTTAGACGCAACCTTATGCAATTGAGCAAATTTCAATCCGCTGTATATTCCCAAGACGGTTATTATTTGCTTGATATAAGTATAAAAGCTTAATCAAATTAGAGCTAGTAATTAGCCCATCTAGCCCTTTAAATTCTTATACAGAGCAATAAATTGTTTGCTACGAACAAAATTTATATCTTAGATAATTCTATATAATTGAAAGCCGCCATAGCTATTTTTACAAGATTAAAAATCTTAATTTTAATCATCAAGATAGATTAAAACAAGAGACAGTGATTTATCGGATCTTTAGCTATCTATAATTTTCATCAAAAAATTTTAACCGAACCGGATTGAGATAGATTCTCGTTCTTAAAATACCAACTTGTAAAAACTTCTTTTTTTCATTACATTTAAAAAAAGGCTCATATCTCAATTAATTTACTAGCCTACATAGAAAAAATGAAGCAGAAAGTACATTTGGAATCTTCAGATTGTTGCAGCTGTGAACATGACCATCACGATAATCATAACCATGTTCATCATCACAATCATAATGAGAATCATAACCATGACCACAATCATGAACACGGAGGAGAATTCAATCTGAAAAATGAGATATTGCCTTTGGTAGCAATTTTAAGTTTATATGCGCCTGGTGTGATTTTTGAAAATCAATTACACAATACATTCTACTCAATAGGAGAATATCTGCTTTTCATTCCTGCTTATTTATTAAGTGGGTGGAGTGTTTTAAAAACTGCTGGACGCAATATAGTCAGAGGTAGAATATTTGATGAAACCTTTTTAATGACGGTAGCAACATTAGGAGCGATCGCAATTCATAAATTACCCGAAGCTGTCGGGGTAATGTTATTTTACAAAATTGGAGAATTGTTCCAAGATATTGCCGTCAGCCGCTCTCGTAATTCGATCAAATCATTATTGGAAATTCGCCCAGACTATGCGAATATCCAAATAGAAGGAGAACTGAAGAAAGTATCACCAGAAACAGTAAACATTGGAGATATTATTGTTGTCAAGCCGGGAGAAAAGATTCCTTTAGATGGCGAAATTATAGATGGTAATTCGCAAATTGATACATCTGCATTAACTGGAGAATCTGTACCGCGAACGGTAAGAATTGGAGAAACAGTTTTTGCTGGGACGATTAACAAAACAGGTGCGCTCGTCATTAGAGTCACAAAACTATTTGATGAATCTTCCATTGCCAAGATTTTAGACTTGGTGCAAAATGCCAAAAGTAAAAAAGCAGCAACAGAAAAGTTTATTACTAAATTTGCCCAATATTATACACCAATCGTAGTTTTTACATCACTAGCAGTTGCAATATTGCCTCCTTTATTCATTTCGGGTGCAACTTCTTCCGAATGGGTTTATCGTGCCCTGATTTTACTAGTTATCTCCTGTCCGTGTGGACTCGTTATCAGTATTCCATTAGGTTACTTTGGAGGTGTAGGAGGTGCAGCTAGACGTGGAATTTTGGTTAAGGGCTCTACTTTTTTAGATACTTTAAATGCAGTTAATACAGTTGTTTTTGATAAAACTGGGACGTTAACAAAAGGGGTATTCAAAGTAGTAGAAATAGTACCATTAAATGGCTGGAATGAACAAGAACTGTTGCTATTAGCTGCCAAAGTAGAATCACAATCTAATCATCCTATCGCTCAATCTATCTGCAAGGCTTATGGTGGAAAAATTGATGAATTTGAGATTGGAGATTATGAAGAAATAGCAGGTTATGGAATTCGAGCCAAGATTGAAAATAGGGTAGTGATAGCGGGAAGCGATCGCCTATTACATAGAGAAAAGATTTCTCACGAGAATTGTCAGTTAGAAGGAACAGTAATTCATCTAGCAGTGGATAAGATTTACGCTGGCTATATTGTCATTGCTGATGAACTTAAAGAAGATGCAAGACTTGCTATTCAAGCACTCAAGCGAATGGGTGTAGAGAGAACAGTAATGTTGACAGGAGATAATCAAGCGATCGCTTCCCGCATTGCTCAACAGCTTGGCATAGATACTTACGAAGCAGAGTTATTACCTGAAGAAAAAGTTAATGCCATTGAAAAGTTACTCAGCACCGCTGCCAAGCATGGTAAAGTTGCCTTTGTTGGGGATGGAATTAATGATGCCCCAGTGATTGCTAGAGCAGATGTTGGTATGGCAATGGGTGGATTAGGCTCAGATGCAGCGATCGAAACTGCCGATATTGTAATCGTGACAGATGCACCATCGAAAGTGGCAGAAGCAATCCAAATCGCCAGAAAAACAAGGCAAATTGTTTGGCAAAATATTGGATTTGCGTTAGCAATTAAAGGTGTATTTATTGGATTGGGTATTTTCGGGATAGCGACAATGTGGGAAGCTGTATTTGCTGATGTCGGAGTAGCAATGCTGGCAATTTTAAACGCAACTAGAGCGATGAAATAAAGTTATTGGGAAATCGGGAATCTTTAATTGGTAATTTGTAGTAGTTAAAATATGAGAACTTCTCACTCATATTCTACTAACCAAAATAAAACCGATGAATTCATCAATCAAAGGCATTGCTACAGCTACTTTAGCTTTACTGCTAAACTATTCAGCAAACCCAGCCTTTGCACTACCCCAGAAAATCAATCACCCAATTACTGTTGCTAAATCGCAACCCTTAAAAGATACCTTAATTGTTCCTGGGGAAAGAGTTGGCCCGATAACACGCACAACCACCAAGCAGGATTTAGTCAAACTGTTTGGTGCATCCCATCTCGTTGATAAAACTATCTCTGGTGCTGAAGGAATAGGTAGTTTTGCAGCTACTCAGTTAAATCTAAATCAGGGGCGATCGCTGCTAGTGGTTTGGAGTGATAATACTCGTACCAAACCTCTAGATGTGCGTAACCTGGGTTCAGCTTGGAAAACCCGCGAAGGTATTGGAGTGGGAACCCCGTTGAGCGAGTTACGTAAAAAATTAGGTAATTTTAAACTTTATGGATTGGGTTGGGACTACGGCGGCACGATTTTGTTAGATAGTAGTAAATTATCCCGTTATCAAGGCAAAATCATTTTCCGAGTAGACGCTGCTCCCAATGCTTCTGAAAAGTTTCCCAATGACTACCAAGCAGTGTCTGGGGATGGTACTTTTTCCTCCAGCAATCCCCACTGGAAACCTTTGGGAATTAGGCTTGCAGAAATTATCGTTGTATTGAATTCAAGTGAGCAATGATCGGCTGCTAAACATCTAATTTGCTGGCTTAGGCAAAAGCGGACTATCTAAACCAGATTTTTATACTAGGTCTGGAAGTGGTAAATTACTTTTATAAGAAACTACATAAGTTACATCTATCGTCAGAATGATGTTTCAGCTATTGAAACAAAAGGCGATCGCTCAGATTCCTACATCAACATTCTGGCTACTCCTTTTGAGTAAAGATTATTCACTAAAAAAGTAATTGAATGTCCGATGAACAGTACTTAGAGCGTAGACGCCAAGCATTAGAACAGCAATATGATTTACTGATAGAAAAGGAAAAAATGCTACGGCGTGATTGGGCGATCCAGGCAAGCACAGCCATTCGCTTCCAACTGGAAAAGGAAATTGAACAAACTGAAACACAACTCAACGAACTAACTCAACAGCTTGATGCACTAGAACAAGCTTTATCTAGTGGAAGGGTGTATCGTGCTTTATTGAAATTGGGATATCAAACTCAGACGGGAGCATTCCGACAATTTATTAAAGCTCATTCTGTAGCAGCTTTCCTGATTCATGGCTCACTGTGGTATGGACAAGGCTGGTTATTGAATCGGTTGGTGTCAAAGTATGTTAGCAAGAACGTTAACGCTAAAAGAGTGGTAATTAACCTTACCCGCATTGCCCGTAGAAGTGATGTTGCTGCACTATGGCGTGAACTCAGTTATGGGGTCGGTCTTGGTTGGGGAAGCTCAAACTCGGACATTATAGAAAGAGTGTATAAATGGTCGCGAACTCAAACCATTTTGCTGATTTTTGACAATGTGAATCACCTGTCTGAAGCTTTTTTGCAAGAAATGATCCTTAAGTTCTGGTTTCCATTGGTGACTAAAGCTAGGGAAACTACTAGACAAACCAATCAATTCCAGCTATTCATGTTTTTGGTTGACAATGACGGCTGTGTGGGCAGTTGGAATATTTCTTTTGCAGAGCAACTCAACCCAGATTGGGAACCGGATACCCCTATTAAGCTACCTATAATTACCGAATTTTCCGAAAATGAGCTAGTTACTTGGATAAAATATGAAGCCGAGGAACTGCTAATCGACTTGGCAACAGAGGTAGAGGTAGATAAAGCAGTACGTGACATACTCCAAAACAGTGAGAATGGCATTCCAGAACCCGCCTTACAAGAAATTTGTCGCTTGTCTAATTGTGAATGGGAGCAAATATGGTTCAAGCCGTAGGTGGAAAACTCTTGGAATATACAGGTAAAGTTCAGCCACAGTTAGGAGAAAGAGGCGCGAACGGACAGCTTTTATATCCCTATTTTCCTAACCCCGAACTGGTAGAAGCGGTGAACTTGGCGATTTACTTAGAACGCCCCTTACTACTGAAGGGAGAACCAGGATGTGGGAAGACTTTACTGGCAAGTGCAGTTGCCTACGAGCTAGATTTGAAATTAGAAGCTTGGTATGTTAAATCCACCAGTCGAGCGCGAGATGGTTTGTATATTTACGATGCCGTGGGACGGTTGCGTGATGCCCAACTTGCAACCTCCAGTCGCCTAACACCAGAACAAATTCTGCGAATTGATGACCCGACTAGCTATGTACGCTGGGGGCCATTAGGACGAGCATTTCAGCAACAGCAGCGCACGGTAGTGTTAATTGATGAAATTGATAAAGCTGATATTGATTTTCCTAATGATTTGCTATTGGAATTAGACCAAAAACAATTCTTTGTGGAGGAAACAGGACAAAAAATTGAGGCCAAAGCAGCACCAATTGTTTTAATCACTAGTAATGATGAGAAGGATTTACCGGATGCCTTCTTGCGTCGATGTTTGTTTCACTATGTCGAATTTCCAAGTCGTGAGCGATTAATGGAAATTGTTAATGCTCTGTTTCCTACTTCACCCGAAGCTTTGGTGAAGCAAGCCATAGATAGCTTCTGGCGTCTGCGGGAGAAAATGCAAGAAGACAAGGGGGAGGCTGGCAAAAAGGTCAGCACTAGCGAATTAATTGATTGGTTTCGCGTTCTGCGCCGTTATCCTGAAGATGAAGCTCTGGCAAAACTGGATGGCAAGATACCTTATGCTGGCGTGTTGCTGAAAAGGTGGGATGACCATTTACGTTATTTGAGACAAAGCCGTGGATGTGAATGATTTGCCTCTGCTGGAACTGTTTACCAAACTGTGCGATGCTGGCTTACCACTTGGCATAGAGGAATATCAGTTAGTTCTACAAGCGATGCAAGCCGGCTTTGGAATTAATGATCAAGCTGCTTTGAAACGTCTGTGTCAGACTTTGTGGATCAAATCATCTGAAGAAAAGCAGGTGTTTGAAGATCATTTTGAACTGGTAATAGGTAATGAGCCTGGATTGTCAACTGCGGAAACATTGCCTACACAATCCGAACAGCATCAAGTTTCTCCGATTACCCGCTACGTAATTTTGGGGTTTATCGGAGTTGCTATTGGCTTGGGTGCTGGATTCTTTTTACAAAAGCCAATTCAAACACCAGAGCCAATTCAAACACCAGAGCCAATTCAAACACCAGAGCCAATTCAAACACCAATCTCAGATCCGATACCATCCTCAACCACAAAACCAACACCCCAAGCAATTAAAACACCAAAGCCGAACTCAAACCCAAGCCCAAACCCAAACCATTCAGATTGGCTTTTTTGGAGTTTTTTATTAGTTACAGCCATGATTTTTAAGTGGTTAGTTAGGCGAAATAATCAACAGCGCATTGTTGAAAGTACCTCGCATTCACAAGTAACCCCTACAGCTAATTCATCTCTGGCTGCAAAATTGACCCAGACGATAGAAGATGAGGTACAAGCAGTCAAAGCAGTTCTAGAAGCTACCAACAGAAATGAAGAAACTGTTTCCACGCGCCTCGTCTTGACTAGCGAGTATTTGCCTGTAACCGAGCGACAAATGAAACAAATTTGGCGTTACTTGCGCCACCCAGTACGTGAAGGACCAAAAATAGAGTTAGATATGGCAGCAACTATTCACCAGATTGGATGCCAAGGTTTATTGCTTGAACCTGTATTCATACCCCGTCGAGTGAATAAATCAGAATTACTCTTACTAATTGACCAAGATGGTTCAATGGTGCCTTTCCACTCGCTATCACGGCGGTTGGCAGAAACTGCCTTGCGTGGGGGACGTTTGGGCAAATCTGGAATTTACTACTTTCACAATTGCCCTATTGAATATCTTTACCACGACCCCCATCATCAGCAAGCAGAATTAATCACTAATATTGTTAACCATATTTGCTCAAATAGAACTGCTGTATTGATTTTTAGTGATGCTGGTGCTGTTCGTGGCAGATATAGCGATGAACGCTACGAATTAACTCAACAATTTATTGCCCAAATGAAACAACGGGTACGTTATATTGCTTGGCTTAATCCTATGCCGAGAAAGCGTTGGCTTCGTACAACAGCCGCAGAAATTGCCCATCTTGTCCCCATGTTTGAATTTAGCCACCAAGGTTTACAAGATGCTATTGCTGTGCTGCGTGGACGCTTTGCTAACTTTGAGAGGCAAATAATATGAGCAAGATTAGACTTGAAGAAATTGCCAAGCAACGCATTGAGTCTTTTGCAAAACTCGGCAAAGCTCATCTATATTTAGCATATCATGCTGCTTTTCCCTTAGCACTCACACCAGATTTGTTGTATCGTCTATGGGTTCAGTTCCAACGGGATATTGATGACCAAGTGTTAGGTATCCCTTGGGTAGCAGTAGCAGATTTGCTGGTTTCAAGCTTGTGTAATGAAGTCGGATATGAACTATACGAGATGGATTTAACAGTACGAAATCTGTTGTTGAGTCGTTTGCAGGAAGATAAAAAATTTGGTCAACAGCGGATTAATGAACTATCAAACTTTTTACTCGACTATGTAAGGCCAAAACTTGAAAGTAAAGATCCAGATATTCAAGATTTTGCTCTAACGCAGCAGTGGACAGCTTTAGCATACACGCAGCCTAATAAGGTAGCTCATGAATTGGCATTGGAATTCGATAAATTGGATTTTAATAATGAAGCAGAACTGATAAGAATCGTATCATTAACAGAAATATTTGCACAACCATTAGCTGAATTCGATCCTTTACTCAGTTATGCACGCGGAATGGGAAAGTTAGCCCGTGGGAATTTGGAGGCTGCAACAGATCAAGTTAGCAAAATCTTAGAAGGAGAAAATAAAATACGGGTTGCCGGAGTTGATTTACCTATTCCCGAAAAGATAAAAGCAAATCTTCCAGAGCTATTCGAGCAACTCGCTAACCATAAAAACGCGCTAAAAAGAAGTAGAATTTCATCACTATTCTTTTTATCTATATTAGCTCTAGGAACGCTGATTGGAGGCACAGGAATATACATTTTTAGATTTCATACATCTCAACTTACACAAAACTCATTATGTCCTAAAGAGACCTATAGTTTGAATGACAGAATTAGCCTGGGTGAAGAAATTTTATTAAAACAAGATACAAACTCAGATAAAGAAGCTGGAGTTCAAGCATTTTTAAATGGTGATTGTCAAACTGCTATTAATAAGTTAAATTTATATCGCAAAGCTAACAGCACAGACCCAGAAGCATTGATTTACTTGAATAATGCTAAGGCTCGTCAAAAAGAAAATCGGCTCAAAATTGCTGTGAGCGTACCTATTGGGACAAATCCAAATGTAGCAAAAGAGATACTGCGCGGTGTGGCTCAAGCTCAAGATGAGGTGAATAGCAGTGGCAGTATCAATGGCAAAGCATTGGAGGTAGCGATCGCTAATGATGATAATGATCCAAGTGAATCTGCACAGCTTGCCACTCGGTTTGGCAAAGATACCAACATCTTAGCTGTCGTGGGACATAATTCTAGTAATGCTTCTCTCTCGGCAGCCCCAGTCTATCAAAGAGACGGGTTAGTGATGATCTCTCCCACCAGTTTTGCCCAAAATCTTACTAGTGTTGGCAATTATATCTTCCGCACTGCTCCTAGTGTTAAATCTATAGCAGATAGCGTCTCTTATTACGCTATTAAAATAGCGGGGAAAACCAATTTTCTTATCTGTGTTGATTACCAAGGGATAGATAATCAGTCGTTTAAAAGTGAGTTTGTTAAAGCGATAAAGGCTGCTGGCAGTCAGATCAATTCTACAGAGTGTGATATTTCTGCCCGTGACTTTAACCCTAGTGTTGTCATTTCTCAAGCTGTAAGTAGTGGTGCTAATGCTTTGGTGTTAGGTCTTTATATAGACAAAATAAAACAAGGTCTAGCGGTGGCAGAATCTAATCAAGGGCAGTTGACTGTATTTGGTAGTCCTACACTTTTCACTGACGAAACCTTAAAGAATGGCAGCAGTATCAACGGACTGATAATCTCTGCACCTTGGTATCCCGCAGCATTTCCTAATAACATCTTTCCGCAAAAAGCCCAAAAACTTTGGGGTGCAACTGTCAATTGGCGAACAGCTACAGCTTATGATGCAACTTTGGCGATCATCGCAGGTTTACAACGAACCAATACCAACAGACGCGATGAATTACAAAAGGTGTTGCATAGTCCGAGTTTTTCAGTCGATGGTGCAACGGGAAAGATTCAGTTTTCACCATCAGGCGATCGCACAAATAATGCCATCTTCTTAGTCAAAGTTCAACAAATACCTGGCACTGACAACTATGAGTTTGTGCCGATTCAACCTTAAGCACAACGCAAACGATATAATGCTTTCACAGATTGTTTGTTAGAAGCCTTGTAAGGGAAGGCAGTGGTAAATAAGATAAGGATGGCAGCGATGGTGAAATATCTAATGAAAGCGATCGCACTTCTCCACAAGTTATAGATTATAAAAGGCGATGTCTAACGACAAGCTAGGAGCTACGCATTGCTCACCCACCGTATGACAAACCAAACTTTTACCAATGGTTATGCATTACTCATTGGCATAGGTGCTGATTTACCTGTCACAGTCATAGATGCAACGGCTGTACGAGATATACTGATTGATCCAAGTTGCGCCGCTTATCCACCAGAACAAGTCACACTCCTCACCGAAACCTCTGCAACTCGGCAAAATATCCTCGCAGCTTTTGACCAAATCATCGCCCAAGTCAATCAAAATTCTGATGCAACTGTGATCATTTACTACTCTGGTCATGGTGGACGCATCCAGCGCACCAATGAATACTTCCTTGTACCATTCGGCTATGACCCCAGTCAACGCGCAGACACAGCTATATCAGGTGTAGAATTTACCCAAACAATTGAAGCAATTACAGCGCGTAAACTTGTAGTTTTATTAGATTGTTGTCATGCAAGCGGCGTTCCAGCTTTGAAGGAACCAGGAGAAACCTTTGTAAAATCACCCTTACCCCCGGAACTGTTAAATGTACTAGGAACGGGAAGTGGTCGAGTTGTGATTGCTTCTTCGCGAGAAGACGAATATTCTTACACAGGTCACCCCTACAGTGCTTTCACCGATTGCTTGTTAGAAGCCTTGCAAGGTAAAGCAACTGTGAATAAAGATGGTTATGCACGTATTCTTGATATTTTAGTTTACTTATTTGACCAAGTGCCAAAAAGAGCATCAGGGCCACAACACCCGTTTGTAAATAAAGTGCTGGATTTGGGTGATAATTTTCCCCTTTGTTATTACGCAGGTGGAAGTAAATTTTTATCTGGTGAAACAGCAACTATTGAAACTAGTCCAATTTCTACTAGTTTAACTGCTGGACAGCGACGGCGATCGCAACAAAAACTAGACGCACTTCAGGCAGAGTTTGACATCCGCAGCGAGAAGTTAAGGCAGATGAAGAAAGCTTTGGCTATTGAGGCTGCTACGGCAGTCAAGTTTCAATTAGAACAGCAGCTTCTTGATGAAGAGGCAAAACTGGCATATCTTAGCGATGAACTGGAGAAACTTGAGTCTGGATTGCAATCATGAGACTTATGTAAATATACAGTTATTTGGTGCATAGAAATCAGGATTTACTCACCTAGAAACAAGGAAAATAGAGATATTCAGTTAATTGGTGTTTGTTTATACTATTTCATTTTTTTGTAGTCGTTATACTCATAACTTAGGTTCTACCTGGGAATTAGGAAGTGGCTTTGCCACTTCTTTTTATTTATCTAGTAATCCAGTAAAAAAGTAACTTTGTTAAACTTTTAATTTTTATTAATTGTTATATTATTTCAGAAAACATTTGCTAGACATACATGGTAGAGACGTACATCTATACGCCCCTACAAACGATTCATTTCTTGCAAAGATTGTTGACAATAGTTATAATGCGTGCATTTAATTGGCCAAGCAGGCTGACGAACTTTTGGTCATAATAAACATGATGTTAGTCATTACTCATTGTATCTTCCCATCTCTCACGCTTGGGCTTGCTTTCCACATTGCGCGATCGCATTTCTTGCCAAGTCCCCCACATTAGGGATTGCTGTTTTTCAACATGGTTAATAAACTGCATAATTGAGTAATCTGCTTTGATAGGAGTTTTCAAATCAAACTGAATTGTTTGAAGAATCTTGATGTCACCCATGAGAAAGTACTTAGCTGCAATCTTAGTCAGCCATAGCACAACTCGATTGCATAACCAACCAAAAACTCCTTTACGTTTTTTAGTCATCAATAGAACTTGACCTTCAGTTTTTCCGCCTTCGTAAAGGCGAACTGCAACCATCATGTGGACATGAAAGAAATCAGGACCAAGTGTCACAATGCCAATGCTACCGTACCAATAGCAAATACTGTAAGTTATGACATTTTTGTAAAAAAGACGGATGAGCTTAATCAAAAAGAAATTATCTTTGATGGGTGTAGTATTGCTGAAGATAATCGCATTCTCGTTTAGTTCGTGTCTTTCAAAAATAATTTCTAATGGCAATTTGTGAACTGTATTGAGGTGTTGAGCATCAATTGCATTAATCATTACCACATTTGGGTGACAGTTCAGCAAGAAGTGGGAATGGATGGCGACATCACACTCTTTTTGCTCTAACTCTGGAACAAATGGTAGAGGTTGTTGTGGTATTTCTCCAGTCCAAACCCAAATCATCCCATATTTTTCAGCAGTGGGCCAAGTTTGTAACTTTACCGAAGGTGGTACATCTAAACACGGGATATCAATACACATCCCCTCAGCATCAAACTTCCAGTGGTGGAAAAAACAACGTAGTGCATTACCTTCAACTTTGCCTTCAGCAAAGTGAGCGCCCATGTGTGGACAGTAAGCATCAAAGATAACTACTCTTTTATCTTTCCCACGGTAAATTACTAATTCTCTACCCAAAATCGTGACAGGTTTTACTTCACCCACCCGCAGATTTTGAGAGGGTATTACCCAATACCATCCCTCAATAAAACGCTCTGGATTATTGAAAATTTTAGTTTTACGGATTGAGCTAAAAGTCTGCGAGTTGAGATTCATTTGTATGGTTTCACTTGAAGTGAAGCAGTTGATCTAGAAATAACATGGAAACTTCAAAAAAACAGTTACTTTCAGTACCATGAGAAACAGCTACCCATTAACAATTCAAAATTCAAAATTTAAAATTCAAAATTAAAGACATTTCAGATGGGGATTGAAACCCCGACTGAAATTGTTGCTATATGTAGATGTAGAGGTCTTAAGCCTTTTAATTGACGATAAAAAGTTTCAATACTGGTGATAAATTTTTGCTTAACTCTCAAACAAGTTAATGTATAAAAAATATGTAATAATAATTACAAGAATTGAAAAAATCTACCATGTTAACTCAAGATAAAAAACTGCTTTTAATTGGTCAGGTAACAGATTTAACTGGAATACCCATTAGGACAATTCGTTATTACGAGAGTTTAGGTTTAATCAATTCATTAAGACGAACCGAGGGAGGCTTTCGCCAGTTTTCATTGGATGTGCTAACTCGTCTAGCATTCATTAAAAGGGCACAAAATCTTGGTCTTAGCCTAGAAGAGATTGGAAGTATTCTTCAGGTTTATGACCAAGGGCAAACTCCTTGTGGTGGAATCAAAGAAAAACTTGAAGAGAAGGTTTTGCAGATCGATCGCCAAATCGATCAGCTGTTAACTTTACGCTCTGAAATCAAGGGATTACTTTCAGGCTGGAAGAATATCAGCGACCATCATGAAAAGACAATTTGTCCGATTATTCAAAACACCTCTCAGGGCTGACACTAATCAGGAATCACGACTTTTATAGAGAAGAAACCACCACAACTCTAGTCCAATTAAGGCGAAACCTGCGATCGCAACCCCAACTTTCAAGCTTAAAGGTTGCTCTATGTGCTGGAATTGGCTGGTTTGTTCTGACGAGTGGGCTGGCATTTCTGCTAATGCTACGCCTGATGTTCCAGTAAGCAACACTAAAGCTATCAGGCTTCCCCAAAGCGTTTTTTGAGTGAACATTTGCTAAATTACCCTGCAATTATGAGATAGTTTTTGGTTGAAAGTTACGCAATCTGAGAGCATTGCTAACAACAGACAGCGAAGAAAGAGCCATCGCAGCGCCGGCGATAATTGGATTGAGTAACCAACCAAAGATGGGGAACAAAATTCCTGCTGCAATCGGAATACCAATGACGTTGTAAATAAAGGCAAAGAAGAGATTTTGTTTAATATTGTTGATGGTGGCGCGACTAAGTTGAATTGCTGTCACAATTAAGAGCAAATCGCCAGAAATTAGAGTGATATCGCTAGCTGCGATCGCCACATCTGTTCCCGTCCCAATCGCAATTCCCACATCAGCCTGTGCTAACGCTGGCGCATCATTTATCCCATCACCTACCATTGCGACAATTGAGTGCTGAGTTTTGAGTGAGAACTTACGAGAATTCTCTCCCCTTACTCCTCTGCCCCTCTGCACCTCTGCACCCCTGCCCCTCTGCTCCCCTTGCAAAGATTGAATAATCGCCGCCTTTTGATCTGGACGCACTTCGGCAAAGATTCGCTCTATGCCAACTTGTCTTGCGATCGCATCAGCAGTTTTACGATTATCTCCGGTAAGCATTACTACTTCTAAACCCCACTTCTGTAAGGCTTTCACCACTGCTGCTGATGAAGGTTTTAGGGCATCGGCAATACCCATTATTCCTTGTAGTTCGCCATCTACAGCAATCAAAATAACTGTTTTACCAGCAGCTTCCCAGGCATCTTTATACTGCTGGAGACTCATGGTGTTAATTCCAACTTCTGTTAACCAGCGTTGTGTACCAATTTGCACAAGCCGATTTGCCACAACTGCTTGCACACCACTACCTGCATTAGCTACAAAGTTTTTTGCATCTATTAAACTCACCTCTTGAGACTGGGCGTATTTTACAACCGCTTCAGCTAAAGGATGCTCAGAATTGCGTTCTACCGTTGCCGCTAATTGTAAAAGCTGGATTTCATTACCATTAGCTGTGCCGTTGACAGTTACAAAGTCTGTAACTGTCGGTTTCCCTTGAGTCAAAGTGCCGGTTTTATCTAAAACAATGGTTTGAATTTTGTGTGCTAGTTCTAAGCTGTCAGCACCTTTAATCAAAATGCCATTTTCTGCACCTTTGCCCGTCCCAACCATTACAGAAGTGGGCGTAGCTAAACCCAAAGCACAAGGACAAGCGATAATTAGTACACCCACCGTTGTCATTGTGGCTAGGGTAAGATTGCCAGTGAAATTAAACCAAATGATGAAAGTGGCGATTGCAACGGCAATTACAGCTGGTACAAACCATCCTGTAACTCGATCTGCCAAGCGCTGAATTGGTGCTTTAGAACCTTGCGCTTGTTGCACTAGTTTGACGATTTGAGCCAAAAACGTATCATTTCCGATTCGTGTCACCCGAAACTGAAATGCACCCGCACCGTTAATCGTTGCCCCAATCACCTCATCTCCTGGCTGCTTTTTGACTGGCAAACTTTCACCCGTCACCATCGCTTCATTTACCGTTGAAGCGCCTGCAATCACTTCGCCATCTACTGGAATCTTTTCACCAGGACGCACTAAAATCACATCGTTGATTCTGACTTCGGCGATGGGAAGATCAATTTCTCTACCATCACGGATAACTCTGGCATCTCTAGCTTGCAGTCCGATGAGTTTGCGGATAGCTTCAGAAGTTTGTCCCCTAGCGCGATTTTCTAACAACCGCCCCAGCAAAATTAAGGTAATCACAATGGCGGCAACTTCATAATAAATATGAGGTATCAAGCCTTGAGCAATAAAAAATTTCGGGAAAACAGTGACAAACAAAGAATATAGATATGCTGCACTTGTACCCAAAGCAATCAGCGTGTCCATCGTCGCCGTATGGCGCTTGAGGGATTTCCAGCCATTTCGGTAAAAAGATCCACCACACCAGAACACAACGGGGGTTGTCAGCACTAACTGTACCCAAGGATTTTGCAGGAAACTGGGAATCAAGGGTAAATTTAGCCCAGTCATCATGGGCAACGACCCCAAAAATAGGAAAATGCTGATTACACCTCCCACCGCTACCTTGAGAGAGAGTTGGCGTTGTAATGCTTGCCGACTTGCTTTCTCAGCATCATCTTCGGTGAGCAATTCTTCCTGAAGTGAGTCAGAAGAGTATCCCGCAGCTGCGATCGCACTTTGGATTTTTTCTAAATTCGTTAGAGAGCGATCGTATTTGATGGTAGCTTGCTCGGCTCCAAAATTAACGTTGCAGTCAATTACCCCAGAAACAGAGCGAATTGCCTTTTCGATGTTGTTGGCGCAAGCGGCACAACTCATGCCTCGAAGTTTGAGTGTGAGAGTATCCATGCTGAGGATTGGGGATTGGGGAATAGGGCATTGGGAAGAGGACAAGGGAGACAAGGTAGACAAGGTAGACAAGGGGGACAAGGTAGGAATCTTTCTCTTTGAAGTTCCCATCGCCAAAAGCTGGCGCTCAGACTTCTCTCCTTGTCTACCCCCTCTCCCTTGTCTTTCCATCTCCCCAGTCCCCGTTTACGCCACCGGATAGCCAGCGGCAGCTAACGCTTCTTTAATTGCTGTTTCTGATGCTTGAGTTTCAACATTGACAAGCTTGGTTGTTGGATCGGCCTGAACGCTAGCATTGGCATCGACTGCCTGAAGTGTTTTGGTGATGGTGCTTGCACAAGCAGAACAAGCCATGTTAGGAACTGTGAGTTGGAGAGTCATAGATTTACGGGATAATATGAACGGATGATTGAGACTTCTTGGCATTTGTCGGGAAAAGGGAAAGGGGGAAAGGGTAAAGGTTTTGTACTGTCCCCTTCCCCTTTAACCTTTTTCCTTTTCCCAACTCTTGCAAAAAACACTTTTGCAAGAGGTCTATTGAGACGTATCTCTCACACATTAGAAATAACTGGAAAGAGAGTCGCCTTGAATTTATCCTAGACTCTCTAGCCGGCTGGAGAGTCTAGAGATTTTTAAAAGTTTTCCGCTAAACTTCAAATTTCTTTACAACTTTGGTTTGACTGAGTAACCGTTGCCCATCAAAAATACAACGTACTACAAAACCCTTGTCATTTGATGAAACTGTGTGTTATTAAGGCTATATAACCACATTAGTCAGAATTAACCTGTTGTTTTGCCCACAGTTTGGGAAAAATGACCTTCTGCACTAATTGAGACGTGGCTGCTGAACCAAGTCTCCTCCTCTCTTCACAACAAAGGGTCTTCTTTAAGACCTTATTTGGAGTTTTCATGCAGCCAAAAAATCTTAAACGTCTCCTGCGTGCTTTAGAGCGGCAAGGTTTAGATGTAACTTATAACAATCGCACTTATTCAGTTCGTTTAGTTAATTCTCCTGATGCCCCTGTAGCAGAAGTGTTGCTGCCAGAAGACTTCCCCGTAGAAGCTAAGGCATTGAAGCAGTTGGCAAATTTAGCAAGCGTCCGTCACTCGTCAGGTGGATGCGTTTGTCGTGCCTGTGCTACGCCTGACTTTCACCCAGGTGATGCAGGTGTTGCCATTGGTTCAGTCGTAGAAACTGTAGGTCAAGTCATTCCTGGTGCTGTCGGTTCTGACATCAATTGTGGGATGCGTTTGCATGTTGCTGATTTGACAATCGACGAATTCCTGGCAAAGCGCGACCAATTCGTAGAACGGATGAAGGGGGATTACTTCTTCGGTACGCGTAATGTGACAATGACTGCTCGTACAATGCGATCGCTATTTCAGTACGGAGTTCTCGGTTGGCTGGATGCCATGCTAGACGAGCCTACGGGGAGTGTAATCAAATCTGATTTACAACAACTTGCCCAAGAGAGCGATGGCTCCGCCAACGCCAGGGGCGAACGCATTTTCTTAGGTGGTTCAATGGATGGTGACTGGAAACTAGCGCCTGAAGAATTGGTTCCCGATGCTGGACTAGTACGCGATGGCGGACTGGCAACCATTGGTGGCGGCAACCATTTTGTCGAAGTGCAACGGGTTGATAAAGTCGAAAATCGCCTACTTGCCCACACTTGGGGAGTGCGTGAGGGACAGCTAGCTTTTATGATTCACTCTGGTTCTCGAAACGTGGGTAAGTTTATTGGGGGAATGTGGCGAGATAAAGCTAAGGCGACTTGGCAAAAAGGTTTGAAGTACCCTGATTCTCAGATTTTTCCTCTCTCTACTTATTCGCACCCCGAACTAGTTGCTAGTTACCTGCAAGCTGAGGCCACTGCTGCTAACTATGCTTTTATCAATCGCCTGCTATTAGCAGAATTGCTACGTCTGCGTTTGCGGGAAGTATACAAAGATGTGGAAGCACCTCTAGTTTATGACTTGCCCCATAACATCACTTTGGCAGAAGGTGAAGGATGGGTAACACGCAAGGGCGCTTGTCCTGCCCATCTAGGGCAACCAGTGATTATCCCTGGTTCAATGGGTGCTTATTCTTATCTGATGGTGGGTAGAGGCAATGCAGCATTTTGTAATTCGGCGTCACATGGGGCGGGAAGAATTCGTTCTCGCTTCGATCTCAGTCGTAAAGGTGCATCTCAAAGTGAAGCAGAACTGGGATTAACTGGGGTAGACTGCATCACCCTGCGTGAAGAACGCCGAATTGAGGAAGCACCTGCTGCCTACAAACCAATTCAGTCTGTGATTGATGTGCAAGTTGAGGCAGAAATGGTAGACGTTGTGGCGCGATTGAGTCCAGTGTTGACGTTTAAGGGGTAGCTGTTAAATAAAAAGCCCCTGGTAAACACCAGGGGTATCCATCTTTATTCCCTCATATAGAATCGCATCTGTGAAGCTATAGTAAATCCGTATTAATGCGATAATTGCATATTAATGATGATTATTTTGCAACTGGTGAGCTAGATCGGAATTTACTCAGTGGCATGGATGAGAGCTATATCTACGACGGTCATTGAGCGCAGCCGTTCGCGGAGCATCTCGTAGAGAAGTGCGGGCTAGACCTACGCTTTTTTGCAATCACCATTCAAAACATGGGATTGTGTTCATTATCCCAACACTTGCGATCGCTCCAATTTCTGCCAGTATGTTCGCATTCAGATGCATTATCTATCCAAGGAATCGATGTAGAGTGGTACGAGTTTCCAATGGAAGCGAATAAGCTAGCACTGAATAAGGGTAATAATAAAGATAAAATTATTAATGTACCAATTGGTAGAGTGAGTAAATATGCAGTCAGCAGTAATATGTTGCTATGAGTCAAAATAAATGTACCTATTTTCTTGTTTTTTTGACGAGTTTTTAAGCTGGTTTTTGAATTCGAGAAATACATAATGCAATCCTATTAATACCAGTTTATATAAGAATCAAATTTGATTTTTAAAAGTCAAGCTAACTCAGAGCAAGCGCGATAGGGTTTTGCTCTCAGTATATTTAGCAAAAATCAAATATGAGTTTTATATAAGTATGGATTTTTACGTAAAAATATTATTCAGGCTATACACTCTGATGTCAAAGGTACAAGTGACGACTTCTTAGAACCTTTAATTTTTCAGGGCTAAAAAAGGTTTTTAATGAAAAAATATTGAAGTTATGGCGATCGCTCTTACGTAAATTCTTGCAAATTTCACTTACATCCAGTTTAACCTATACAGCAACAATGCTGGTATATGACTGGATATCTATATACAGCAGTTTTCAAGTTGGTGAGGTACATAAGCTAAGTCTATTACCCAGACAGAAAGAGTGTTTTACTTCTGAATTCTGATCTATCTGGATCTGATACCAAAATTTGGTGTAATCCTGGCAGAATACAAGTAGCACTATTTCTTTTTTATGCCTAGAGACGATAAATTTGAAACTTCACAAAAGAGTGCATCTGCGATCGTTTGGTTATGAAGATGTTTTAACTGAACTAAAAACGCGAATTTCTAGCGCTCAGTTACGAGCCGCAGTTGCAGTCAATAAAGAATTACTATTACTCACTCTTGGAATGATTCTATGCAAAAGTAAAAATAAGGTAATTTGCCAACAATCGAGCAGTTACAAGCTGAATTGGAAACGATTACTAAAATTGAATTAGGACTTGGTTTAGGTGCAAAATTTGAGGGGAAAATAATTCATCCACTTGGAGAAACAGTAGACGAGCAAAACAAAATCAAGCAACACTAACTTGACCAAAGAAAATGTGGTCAGCGCGAGACGCAAAGAAACGGAGAGAGTATTTAATAACTTCTCCGCATCTGTGCGTCTTCAACAAACAACTACCACCAAACTCGATTTCCATTTTCGTCAACTCGTGCTTCCCGAATTACGTCGGAAATTTCTTCAGCATCTTTAACGTGATGAAGTGCCTTCTTTTCACCGTCGGGTTCATCGACAACGAAGTAAGTAGGTACTGTGATTTTGTCGCCTGTAATATCTGGTACATCATCAATAGCTGCCTGTTTAGCCTTCTCTTCAACTGATTGAGGCTTATCAGAAATTCTATCTCCTGGATTCGCGGTTAAGTTTCTTTCGTTCACATCTGGCTTTTCACGAGAATCCCGATCTTCGCTTACTGGTTGATTAATTTGATTTTCTTGATTTTTATCACTCATGGCGCTTTCAATTCTTAAAATATGGAACTCGACTAACAACAGCTTAAAAAATCAAGGGTATAAAGAGTTCTTTCTCTGGAGAGAATTTGAGAATATATTTTGAAGAGATTTTCTGAGGAACATATCTTAGGTTATACCCTAGCTCTGAGGTTTATAAATAACCTCCTACTCCAGAGATAAATAATAATTAAAAATTACAGTTCAGGAATAGCTCTTAAAAAACCAATTTTAGGAAAATGAACCCATAGCAAACACAAATTTACATTAATCCAAATGCGATCGCTAATTTTTCTTAATATTCATTCGCTGGTTAACACTAAAGTACCTAAATTAGAAAGTAGCGATCGCGTCGATCGCTTTCATCGCTACGATCGAGCGAGAAACTAGGAGTTGATCTGAGAAATGCCTAAGCCGTTATACTCACGATTTACAATTATGGATTGAGCAAACCATTAAACAGTTATAAAATCAAGTTACAAAATCATGAATTTAAGGCGTTGGATATTGAGCATTTGATTGAGGAACTAGTTGATTTGGGTAAGGCAGAGAAAAATGCCCAGATTTTAGATGAAGATTTTTACGGGCTGTAGACGATTGCTCGTTGTCATATTGCTTTACATCTAGATAGACAGCTTGACCGAAAAGTTCTACAATCTGACTGATTGTGGTAAATTTACCTATTGCCCAATCCATATAAGCATAGTAAAGATTTTCTAGTGATTCCGTTTGATTGCGGAAGCACTAAATTAATATAGGAAAGTCTTTGAGTAAAGGGCAGCAGACAAATGGATGTAAAGCTGATTTTAGCTGGATTAACAGTTATATTTACACTTTCGTGCTTATTTTTTGGCACGAAGAATGGATTCTATGATTCAGATAATTATCATGGCAATGGCTCCGCACATTGAGATAAATCTGTAGACGCTCGATCGGCTTACCGGAGGGTGAGTTGGCTAAGAGCGCTCAAAACTTGTAAAGGGAAAACAAACGGCAAACTCCTTGAGCTACTAGTTTGATGGCTTCTGGTTAGCCCACCTTTCCGAATCAGTGCAGGTTCGGTGCAGGCGTCCTCCCCAATCAAAAATCCGTATTCTCAGGGTGTAGGGGCGCACGATAAAACTTACCCCTAAGTCACAAAACCAAAATTTGTGTAACTTTTGGCTTTTGGGATATGTCCATGATGATGAGGTTTGAGGGGAGGAGAGCATGAGGGATAATCTATCGGCATCCTCTCGCGTAGATGCTGCGGAACTAGGTAGTGAATTAGAATGTTTCCCCTATAGTGTCCAGCATGACAATGAGGGTGTGTGTTTGTTGGTGAAGATGGGCCCGCACCGCATCCTATTGGACTGTGGTTTTGAGGATATTTCATCGCTGGCTAAGGGGCTGACTAAATCGGGACGTGGAACTAGTTCGCCTCTACCAGCAGATTTAGTTTTGATTAGTCATGCCCACCCAGATCATGCTAAAGGCTTACTGGCGCTGCATACAGCTTTTCCCAAGTTACCAATTTATGGTAGTGAGGTAACTAGCAAGTTACTACCGCTGAATTGGGTAGATGAAGACCCTGAGAAAATTTCTCAATTTTGTCATGCCCTGCCATTGCGATCGCCTGTAGAATTCCAAGATGGTTTAGTGGCAGAATTATTTCCCGCAGGACATTTACCAGGAGCAGTAGCAATTCTCCTTACCTATACCACCCAGCAGCGTACTTACAAGCTACTGTATACAGGAGACTTTTTCTTATCGAACTCCCGACTAGTAGAAGGTTTGCGTTTAGAGGAACTGCGGGGTTTGGATTTGGATGTGCTAATTATTGAAGGTAGTTATGGCACATCCCGTCATCCTCACCGCCGCAACCAAGAAAATCAACTAGCCGAGCGAATTAATCGAGCGATCGCTGACCATTGTTCTGTAATCCTTCCTACCCCAGCTTTAGGATTAGGTCAAGAATTATTAATGCTCTTGCGATCGCATCACCACTTCACCGGACGAGATTTAGATATTTGGGTAGATGGTGCTGTCGCCACTGGATGCGATGCATATCTTGAACTACTACCCCATCTCCCTCCATCGGTGCAGAACTTCGCCCGCCATCAACCCTTATTTTGGGATGAACGGGTACGTCCCCGCGTGCGTCGTCTCCAACCAGAACATCGTCCCAGTGTAGGCAAGTCACCTTGTATTGTCCTCACCGACTCGACATCTGATTTAGGCGAACACTGCCAATTAGACACCGGGCCTTGGCTGATTCTCCTGCCAGAAAAAATTGATATAAAAGTTAACAAAGAATATTTAGCGCCCAGTACTGTCGAAACTTATCTCTTAGCTCAACATAGCGATGGCCCTGGTACTACACAGCTAATTCATAATTTGCGACCCCAGCACGTCGTTTTTGTCCACGGTTCTCCTGCCTACTTGGCAGACCTGACTAGCTTAGAGGAGTTGCAAAACCGCTACCACGTACATTCCCCGTCGGCTGATACTTTAGTAGAACTACCCATCGGCGACACATTTTTACAACCAGCAGCACCAGAAACTAACTATGAAGGGGAACTGACAGAATTAGGAACAGTAATCACAATCACCCTACCGAATGTGATTACTGCCGATCCGCGTTGGCGGCAATTCGCTGATACTGGTTTAATCGAAGCTCGTTGGCAAGGAGAAGAATTAGTATTAAGGGGATTGTCTCAACGAGAACTGCTCAACCAGAACAGCGATCGCTATACCTGGACAGATGTAGACTGTTGTGGTACTTGCCGACATCAAAGGGGGCAGCGGTGTTGGAATCCAGCTTCCCCGTTGTATAACTTTAAAGTAACTCTCGAAGGTTACTGTCCTGCCTTTGAAGGTTTGAATGATAGCCAATAGTCATTAGTTCTTTGTCCTTTGTCCTTTGTCATTTGTCCTTTGTCATTTTTGACTAATGACCAATGACTAATGACCAATGACTAATGACCAATGACTAATGACTGATTATTCTGGATTCGAGTCAGTGTAACGGTTGTGAATGCGCTCTGCTTCGGGACAATCTTCAGTCATCAGAGGTTCTACATTACCGCGCGGTACTGAAGCCAATTTTTGCGTTACAGCACCAATGCTCTCGAGGCGAACCATTTCTTCCCAAGAACAAACTTCGTCCTCTTCTTCTGTTTCATAGCGTAGGGTCACTAAATCTCCCTCTATGTCTATGATGCGGGCGCGTTCAATCCAGCGTTGCTGGTCCCGCAAGAAAACACATACCTCGCGCCCATCGCAACACAGTTGATAAATCTTGCGGTGTAGCATGTACTGTTTCTGCCTTTTTAAACAACGTAGTTAAACCTGTCAAAATCTGGGTTCTACCCCATTACATTACACCTTTAAGAGGTTTATTTCACCGTTTAGAACAAATGCGCTTCATAACCCAATCCCAAGATTTGCTTCTATTCAAAATATCAGGATCGTGTTGGGTCATAAATCAATGGTTGCTCCAACAATGAACTCAATCTCCCTCCAGCTTATTCTAGGGAATGTCTGCTTCTATAAAAGTCAAACAATTCGGTACCTGTCCTAACCAGGTTCATATTTGCTGCTGAGTCATTCTTATCATTATGTAATAAAGAATACTCCAAAACAATCGTTGATTGCGGTTGTTTAATTTGCCTACTTTTAATCATTGGCATTACTGGGAAGTCCGGGGACTTAGCTTTACTTTTACCCACTTGTATCTGATCTTAACTCATTCTCTTGCTGACCTTGATGCTTTTCAACAACAACACCCAAATAGTTTTGAGTTTTTCAGTCAAAAACCTGAAAAAAGTCAAGAGCGTCAGGGAAGAGTAGAGGAAAACACCATGAGAAAATCCTACTCCAGAAGTCTTAGGAGGATTTATGTGGTAAAGGAAATTCTATAAGCACGTTCGACGAGGATGCTTCTCGTTTAATTTTTCCGGCGCGAACTGCATCATATAGGGCTGCGAGTTCTGACAAATCCTCTGACTGATAGCATTTAGTGGCTAGCACCTGCTGGAGTAAACCCTCAGATTCAACACTAAGATATCCAGTTTGGAAAGCAGATGCGATAATTGTGCGAATCATCTTGATTAGGGCAGAATGAGCAAATTATTAGGTCTAGTGTGGAACATTTTCTTTTCTTGCTAATTGATATGAGACATTAATACTGTGTGATTAGTATTACGCTAAATCAGTGATTTATATCACAATATGAGTTTTGGATACTCTAATATTACACAGATAAAAAGGCAGAAAATTTTTCAGCATCAATGTTGAAAAGCTGATACTTAACAAAATTAAAATACAATAATTTTTTCGACAAGCATCTACAAAATCCAATCAAACATCAGCAATCAAGCAAAAAACTGGCGGAAATCTTCATCTTTTTGACTTAATTGTACCCAGTCTAAGTTTAAAGACTGGAATTTTTGCACTAAGCGATCGCAAGCCGGACGTTCGGTAGCGTAATGTCCGGCATCGATTAAAATGAGATTGCGATCGCGGCTTTCTTGAAACTGATGGAATTTACAGTCAGAAGTTAGATAAGCTTGGGCACCTGTTTTGGCGACGGCTGAAATGTAACTAGCCCCCGAACCACCCAAAACAGCAACTCGTGAAATCGTTTCCTGTAAATCAGCACTTGGGGAAAAAATCAAATTAGGGGGAGAAAGTCGGGTTTGAATGGTTGCGAGTAATTCCTGTAATGTCAGAAATGGTTCTAGCAAACCAACACGACCATATCCTAATCTTGCTTGTGTAAGCTCTATGGGAGTAACTTCTTTTAATTCTAAAATCTGAGCTAAAACGTCAGCAGTCCCATCTTGCACTTGGTCAAAATTTGTGTGAGCAGTGTAAATACCAATATTATGAGTAAATGCTAACCGTACCATTTCAGCGATCGCTTCACCAGTACGTAAAGATTTGAGAGGATTAAAAATCAAGGGGTGATGGGCAAATATTAGATTAGCATTTAGAGCGATCGCTTCTTGCATTACCGCCAAAGTCGGTGTCAAGCATACCAAAACCCGTGTTTCTTCCTGCAAAACTCCTGGTTCAATTTGCCAGCCACAATTATCCCAACTTTCACACCAAGCGGGATTCGCCCATGCTTCAAACCAAATAATTAAATCAGCAATTTTCATAATTATTTTCTTCAGCAATTTTTAATTGCTAATCACCGTTTCTGTGGTTGAATATTTAATTTTAATGCTAATTGCTGGCGCATTTCTTGGAAAGGTTTGTTCCATACAGGGCTTGCATTCCAGTTCCATGCTGCTACTGGAATCAGTTGTTCTTCAGCAAGATAAGTTAAGAGACGGTATTCATCTTCTGGTTCGCGAGAAAAGGTGAAGGGGTTGCGGTAGCCCGTATCACACAGTTTATAAGATACGACCTGACCATGATTAATACGTTGTAAAAGTTCCTTACCTTTGATGAGTAAATAATCCAAAAATAACAGACTAAAAGGCTCTATATGTGCACGCTTTTGTGGTTCTTTTTGTACCCATCTTGCCCAGTCAAACCCATACATAAAATCATGAACATAACGAAAGCGAATTTCTGTTTTATTACCGAACATCTCTGTTAGACAAACCATCTTTTCACCAAAAAATTTTAAGAATGCAATAGCGCCCTCCTCTGCATTTAAAGCCTGCCTAAGCATACTGCTTACCAGAAAATCGAAATCCCAAAAGATGTTTTCTGGGAAGTTTTGCAATTGAGTGCGGACTATGCTTTCGAGAGTTTCTTGAATAGTTGTGATAATTTGAATGTCTGTATTTTGTTTTGTAATCAAATTTCCTAACTCTGCAAAGCTAGTAATTAATGTTTTTTTGGGACTCAGTGACAATAATTTAACAGACTGCTGGGCAAGGATTTCATCAATAACCTGAAAAGTATTAGTTGGTGTTAGTTCTTGCTTCATAGTAATAATAATAGCCCAGCATCTGACACTAAATATTAGTCTATATCGGCATCAGCGGATTCTTTAATAATCACAAATAAACTTAACTTTTTGATTTACAAATATACACACACGAATTATTTAATGTATATTTGGTCAATTTTGCATCAATAATTGTCATGAGAAATTTATCAAGGCGATATTTTTTTAATGCATATCACCGTGATTTTAGGAGATTATATCCAAAATGTAGACAGTATAACCAGAGTATTTAAACTCTACAAAACCACACCTTCAATCCAACTGGAGAATCGGCTATCCAGAAATGTGAACAACCAATTCTCTGGAATGACTGCGCTGGCGGTGTTCCCAAATATAAATTCCCTGCCAAGTTCCTAGTACTAAGTGACCGCGATTAATGGGGATATGTTCAGAAGTGTGGGTGAGTGCAGTACGAATATGTGCTGGCATATCATCGGGCCCTTCTGCATCATGGATGTATTTGCCTGATTCGGGCACGAGTTTTGCCATAAAATTAGCTAGATCCACAAGAACATCAGGATCGGCATTTTCTTGGATAACCAAACTAGCTGAAGTGTGGCGCAAAAATAAAGTACAAAGACCAGTTTCTACTCCCGATTCTGCAACTATAGCTGCAATTTTTGCGGTGATGTTTTGAAAAGATTTGCCAGTAGTAGAAATTCTGAGTAACTTCTGGTAGTGAGTCACGTCGCTTCGCTCCGAATTCAAAATTCAAAATTCAAAATTCAAAATTAATCATCCCTGTAAATAAATTTAGTGACTCTGTATCATAAGTCGTTTTCGGTCATTTCAAACAGTAATTTTTACATTTTATTTAATCTATGTTTAATCCATATTCCTTGGATGGCTAATTATAGAGTTTCTTTATCTATGCTTGAAGATTCCATTATTAATTGATGTTACTTTAAATAGCTTTATTTTGTCTGTAAATAATTGATAACAGTTTGAGCTATAGTTTCATTACCATCCTTAGCAATTGATTGAGATTGCCTTGGAGGTTGGGGTAAATCATGGAGAAAATTCCAAGTTCCTTGAAAAAACTCAGATGGGGTGATGATTTGATGCTGATTATAATTAGTTATGCCTTCTACTATAAAAGTTGCTTCGGCAAAGTCTTCACGCGGTATGGTGACAATTGGTACTCCTAGTATCGTGGCTTCCGAAAAAGTACTATAACCAGGTTTAGAAACGACTCGGCCACAAATAGGCATAAAATCTACAGGGCGGTATTTGTGGTCATTAATTTTCACTAAATTAGGTAAATCAGGGGCAGATCGATCGAATACGATAAATTGCCAATCTGGAAATCGCTGTAAGTTATCATAAGGAATTTGCTGTAAACCCAACCCGCCAAAGGTCAACAAAATGGTTTTTTCGGCTGGTGCAGTTATTCCCCAAAGAGAACGTAAATCATTAGCAGTGTAACGGGGGGAACCACCTGTTAAGCCGACATCTGTGATATTATTAAAAGCTGGCATTGGTTCGTGGAAAGGAAGACGAAACAGGCGATCGCACTTTGAATACCAATCACTAATCCAATCTGCAACTGCGGTAAATTCGCCTCCCCAATCTCGGTAGATAAAGTCCCAACCGAAGTTACTCATCATCCAGCAAGGAATATTTGCAGCTTTGGCAAACCCAGGAGCGAGGAAGGGAATATCTGCCAAAATAATATTAACGCGATTTTGGCGGATAAAATTCACTTCTGAGGCAATCAGCGAATTTTGATGCTTCTGAATATCCAGTAACTTTTCTAAAGTCGCTACTTTATCCATTGTCAAACTATCTGTTTGCACCACACCCAAATCAAATGCACGAGGACGATAGATAAAATCGCCTTCTATATAGCACTCTAACAGCCAGCGTGGGGCAGTACTGACCACAATTAGCAAAACTTCTGGACATAACTTTTGAATTGTTGCAGCTACAGAAGCCGTGCGGGTAGCATGACCAAAGCCGTGGTTAGTTATGGCTAAGTATAAGATTGGGCGTTCCATTTTATTTTATAGTTAGGAGTAGAGACGCGATTAACCCTTGTCTGTACAAGAGTTAGGAGTTGAAATCATAATTTCTACACGCTAACTTACAAATCATAACTTTTAATTAATTTTGCAAAAATTTTGAATCGCCTCAATCAATTGGTCGATTTCCGATTCTAAAGTAAAGTAATGAACGCTAGCACGTATACAGCTAGGATCGGCAATTGTCCGAGTTAATATTTTTTGTGAGTCCAAAAATTGCACCAACTTCAAATGAGCTTGAGGCTGATTATTTGCAAGTTGAAAAGAGACTATACCACTTTCAGGTGGAGAAGTTCGCAAACATTTAATATTGGGTAACGCCGTCAATTGTCGCCAGAGGTACTCACTGTTATGACAAATTTGCTCATAACGTTCCTGTGACGTTCCCCATTGCTGATGAATTGCGATCGCTTCCTTTAAACCAAGATACAACGGATAAGCTAATGTAGACACTTCGTATCGTCGCCCATCGGGAAGCCAATCTACAGGTTGAGATTGACTATCTACAACAACACCATTCAAGCCAATAAACGTAGGTTTTAGGCTTTCTCGTGCTTCTGGCCGGACATACAAGCCGCCAGCACCCGCAGGGCCACATAACCATTTATGACCAGTGAAAGCATAAAAATCTACTCCCAATTCAGTCAAGTTTAAAGGCAATAAACCAGCAGATTGGGCAGCATCTATTAATAGTGCAGAATGATTATTTCTGCATACTTCGGCAATTTTGTCTAGAGGTAAAACTTGACCGGTATTCCAGAAAACATGACTCAATATTACTAGGCGGGTATTGGGGCGCAAGTGCTGGGCAATGATGGTTACAGGGTCGCCCTCATTTAAAGTCGCTTTTAGGGGACAAGTGGTAACTTCTACAGAGAATCTCCGCGAGATTTCTTGTGCTGTAGCAATTACGCCTGGATGTTCGCAGTCTGAGAGCAGTAGATGGTCGCCAGCACGCCATTCAATGCCCCACATGGCGATATTACAGCCAACAGTGACATTTTGGGTAAGAGTAATTGTTTGGCTTGGTGCATTTAATTCCAAAGCGATCGCAACTCTAGCGGCTTGAGTTTGAGGTGCTATCCAGCTAAACGCCTCATTGCCAAAGGGGCCTATTTGCTGAACATAAGCTTGAGTTTGGGCGATCGCATCCATTGCCCTTTGGGGCATGGGCCCTTGTCCTCCATAGTTAAAATAAGCCTTATTCCCTAAAGCGGGAAATTGCTCTCGATGACGATGCAGCTTGATTGGTGATGCAGAAATACTAGTCATAATTTACAAGGGATATCTGCTGTTTGCAGGCTATTGATATTCAAAAGTATTTTGACCGTTTCTCATGCCGACGTTACGGTATCCGCCCGACTGGCAATGCTGGATACAAGACTTCATGGATTACATCTTCGATCGTATTTCCGGCGATCGCACCCAATCTATTATCAATAGTGAGTGATAATGACTCTCACGATATCCCTATTCATGTCTAGAATTGCCTTTAGTCTACCATCTACAGTCAAAGGATGGAACTATTAACAGATAAGAATGAATGCCCTGATGACAAAGATGGCTAGAATGCTTGTACTGTAAGGAGTCACTTTAACTCAGAGTATTACTTGGAGTAATTAGGAAGTAAGATAAATCTGAGCATATATTGAGCATTGAAAATGAGTATAAATCTATACTTTTAATGTGCAACTATGCACTTAATTAATTAATTTGAGCATTAATTGAGTATTTTTTGTAGAAATAAGGCTGAAGCTTTTGAAAAATAAAACTTTAAAGGTCATCATTGTGCGCCACGGTCAAAGCGGTTATAACACCGAGCGGCGCATCCAAGGACGCACTGATGCGTCAACATTAACCGAAAAAGGTCGTAAGGATGCAAGTCTAGTAGGCAAAGCCCTCAGCAATATCTTATTTAATACGATTTACAGCAGTCCCTTACAACGAGCGAAACACACAGCAGATATTATCCATAGTGAGTTAGCTACTCATGCTCAAAAATCTGCTGTAGTTCAAGTTTCTGATTTGCTACTAGAAATCGATCTACCTTTATGGGAAGGATTGCTGACTGCCCAAGTCAAGCAAAAATTTGCTGAAGACTACCGCACTTGGCATCAACACCCCGACGAACTGCGAATGTTGCTTAATGATGCAGAAGGAACAAGAGAACATTTTCCCGTTCTTGCTTTATACGAACAAGCACGGCAGTTTTGGCAAGAAATTTTGTCTCAACATCAAGGCGAAACCATTCTGATCGTGGGACATAACGGAATCAATCGCGCTTTGATTAGCACAGCGTTGGGAATCCCTCCCAGTCGCTACCACTCAATACAGCAATCTAACTGTGGGATTACCGTATTAAATTTTGCTGGCGGATTGGGCAAACCAGTCCAGCTAGAATCTTTAAATCAGACGCAACACACCGGAGAAACTCTACCTTCATTGCGACCGGATCATCAAGGAGTACGATTGTTACTAGTACGTCACGGTGAAACCGATTGGAATCGCCAAACCAGGTTTCAAGGACAAATTGATGTCCCCCTCAACGACAACGGTAGACAACAGTCACAAAAAGCCAGCAAATTTCTCAAAGAAGTAGCAATCGATAATGCTTACAGTAGCACAATGCTGCGCCCTAAAGAAACAGCAGAGATTATCTTAAAACAACATCCGAATGTAAAATTAGAATTGCAAGATGGTTTAAGAGAAATCAGTCATGGTCTCTGGGAAGGAAAATTAGAAACAGAGATAGAGCAAGAGTTTCCAGGAGAATTGCAGCGATGGCGGCTGATACCAACGCAAGTGCAAATGCCTGAAGGGGAAAATTTACAACAAGTGTGGGAGCGCAGCGTTGTAGCTTGGCAATCAATTCTGCAAGCAGCATCAAAGAATCAATTCAAAACTGTATTAGTAGTAGCTCATGACGCTACTAACAAAACCTTGCTTTGTCACATTCTGGGTTTATCGCTGGAAAAATTCTGGAGTTTTCGTCAGGGTAATGGTGCAGTCAGTGTTATCGACTACCCTGCTGGAATCGATGGTTTACCAGTACTGCAAGCAATGAATATCACTTATCACTTTGGTGGAGGTGTACTAGATAAAACAGCAGCAGGAGCGTTGTGAGTGCTGTTAGCGTCAGCAGGGCGTTTAGCCCGTGAGGAGTGAGGAATAAAGTTAGAAGCAATGACTGAAAAACAAATAACTCATAAGTAGCTAGACGTAAATAAATTAAAGTTTGTAGTAAGGACTTTAGTCCTATAATCCCTTCTTTAAGCGATGAACGCTCACTACGAATTAGGATTTTACTTTATGTTTAATTATGCCTACCTACTTAACTCCTAACTCATAACTAAAACTTTTATGACTGAACTGCTGCAAAAAGTACGAGTAATTGACCCTGTTTCTGAAATCGACGAACTCTTTGATGTACTGATTGCTGATGGTTATATCCGAGAAGTGGCTTCCCACATTTCTGACATCAGTGCCGATACTCAAATCAGAGATTGTCAGGGATTAGTTCTCGGCCCTGGGTTAGTCGATTTGTACAGCCACTCTGGCGAACCTGGCTTTGAAGAACGGGAAACCCTTTCGTCTTTCTTACAAGCTGCTGCTGCTGGCGGCTTTACTAGAGTTAGCATTTTACCCGATACATCCCCAGTTATTGATAACCCTGCGCTTGTGGCACAGTTGCAGAAGAGGAGAGGGGGGACAAGGGGACAAGGGGGACAAGGGGGCAATTTTTCTCCCTTGTCTCCCCCCTCTTCCTTGTCTTCTCCTCTCCCCCTGCTTCATCTCTGGGGTGCGATCACTGTAGATATTGCTGGGAAACAGATGACGGAATTGGCAGATTTAGCGTCTGCTGGAGTTGTTGGTTTTACTGATGGTAAACCTTTAGAAAATTTGGCGCTGGTGCGAAGAGTGTTAGAGTATCTCCAGCCGTTGGGTAAACCAGTAGCATTTTGGCCTAGCGATCGCCAGTTAACAGCCAATGGTGTAATGAGAGAAGGAACAAATGCTCTCCGTTTTGGTTTACCCCCAATACCCACCAGCGCTGAAACAACTGCGATCGCAGCTATGCTTGAATTGGTTGCAACCATCGGCACACCAGTTCATATCATGCGTGTTTCCACAGCTCGCAGCGTGGAATTAATTGCTTCAGCTAAAGCGGCTGGTTTACCCATCACCGCCAGCACCACCTGGATGCACGTTTTACTTGATACAAAAGCAGTTAAGAGTTATCACAGCAGCTTGCATTTAGATCCGCCTTTAGGTAATCCCAGTGATATAGCGGCGTTACGTACAGGGGTACGTGCGGGTGTAATCGATGCGATCGCTATCGATCACACACCCTACAGCTACGAAGAAAAAGTCCAAGCCTTTGCCGAAGCGCCTCCAGGAGCAATTGGTTTGGAATTAGCACTACCTCTTTTATGGCAATATCTCGTTGAAACTGAGGAATTTACAGCTTTAGAATTATGGCGGGCATTGAGTACCAATCCAGCAGAGTGTTTGGGAGAAAAAGTAAGTGCGATCGCACCCGATCGACCAGCAGAACTTACTTTATTTGATCCTCAGCAAACTTGGAAAGTCGAACGGAAAAGTCTTTATACACTTTCACAAAATACACCTTGGTTAGGACAACAGTTGAAGGGTCATGTTGTGCAAACCTGGTGTTAAAAAAGCGCACTTAGAACTACTCAACAGAACGCAAACAAGCCGAAGCACAATTGCGGCAAACAAATGAGCAGCTTGCTAACGCCAATATGGAACTTGCCCGTGTCACTCGCCTCAAAGATGAATTTCTTGCAAACATAGAGCCATCAACTGCGAACACCTCTCAATGCGATTTTGGGTATGTCAGAGGGCTTACAAGAAAGTGTATTCGGCTCCATTAATAAAAGACAAGTAAGAGCGATTGCCACTATTGAGCGTAGTGGCAGACATTTACTAGAACTAATTAATGACATTCTAAATTTGTCTAAAATCGAATCTACCAAACTGGAACTGCAACTAAATGATGTTTCTGTTAGGAGCCTTTGTGATACCAGCCTTGCCTTTGTCAAACTATGAAATTGGAACTTTGATACCAGAAGTTTCGCAAATTGGTTTAGGATTGGCTTTCTGCAAAATGGCGATCGAGGCACATTCCGGTTCAATTACTGTTGAAGATAATTATCCAAATGGTAGTATCTTCACTGTATTACTCAAAAATGAATAATTAACTCTCAAATTACTGCATTTAAGAATTTATAGTATGCCCTTTCTGCTAAAGTGACATCTAACATGAATAGATTGTCATTACATATTTGAACAATTTCTAAATGAGGAAGTCCTTTAAGTAATTATGTTTGCACACCAAATTCTTCTGGATCTACACCCCAATTTACCCAGCTAATCGCTTCCCGCGCTGAGTTTATATTTGGTGGAACTCGCAAGGCATGAATAAACCCTGTACTAGGACAAGCCATTTTTAATAAATAAATCGGCTCGATATCCACATTGTTATCAATTCCTAATAGTGTATATTCTTGCCAGTTGTCTAATTCAATAGCTTGTAGTTCTTGGCAGATTCTGGCGTAACCGATACCCTGAATTAATACTCGCCGTAGTTCGGCATTTTCCTCTGATAAAAGCCATTGAGATTGCCATTGTTGCGGGTGGATTTTACCGTACTTTTCAGGTAAGGTTACGCCGTGATAGGAGTAGAGGCTATATCCATCAGTAAATTCAATGGCGGGTTCACCTTCAGCGTGGAGGCGATTTTGATTGTCGAAGCGCAGGTGAAGGGGGCGATCGCATACTATACAAATATATTTCCCTGCGAAAATCCAGCCGCACTCTTTGACTACTGACTCAAAAGAATTCCATTTAACTCGATCGTACACACAATTCAAAACCGAAATACAAAAATCATTGAAACTTGCACGGCAAGCTGATATTTCATATTCAATGCAGTCATCCTTGGCATTTTCTACTTCAAGTTGTAGTTGACTTTCCAGTTCTTTATCTAATTCGCTCCATAATTCCCAGCAATGGTTACAATTATTTATACTATTCTCTAGTTTCGTTTTTAATTCAAACCTCAGTAGAGAATAAAGTTCGCGAGCAATTTGTTTATATAATTCATCCTCTAGGTCGTAACATACGTTTAAAGGTGGTAGATCATAAATACATAATTCCCCCCACAGATCCCAACCATCCCAATCGCTACCACGTTCTTGTGATAATTTGCTTAAAGTAGTTATCAAAGCAGCATTCGGGCTATCATAAAAAACTATCTCAGGTTCTTCCATACCAATTAAAACATAAGTAGCTTTGACCGCTTCCGCCGCTTTTTCACGATCAATCCGCTCAGTTGAAAGCGCGATCGCTCGCCACTTCTCTCGATAAACTGGAATTAAAGCCTCTTGCTCAGGTGTTAGCGTGTAAATCATTTTTACTCATCAAAAACTTTCATATACTTGAACAATTTCTAAATGGGAAAAGTCCCTTAAACAATTATGTTTGCACACCAAATTTTTCTGGATCTACGCCCCAATTTACCCAGCAAATCGCTTCCCGCGCTGAGTTTATATTTGGTGGAACTCGCAAAGCGTGAATAAACCCTGTGCTAGGGCAAGTCATTTTTAATAAACAAATCGCCTCGATATCCACACTTTTATCAATTCTTAATAGTGTATATTCTTGCCAGTTGTCTAATTCAATAGCTTGTAATTCTTGGCAAATTCTGGCGTAACCAATACCCTGAATTAACACTCGGCGTAGTTCGGCATTTTCTTCTCTTAAAAGCCATCGAGATTGCCATTGCTGCGGGTGGATTTTACCGTATTTTTCAGGTAAGGTTACACCGTGGTAAGAGTAGAGGCTATATCCATCGGTAAATTCAATGGCAGGTTCGCCTTCAGCGTGGAGGCGGTTTTCATTGTCGAAGCGCAGGTGAAGGGGGCGATCGCATACTATACAAATTTCCTTAAAAGGATAAACCCAACCACAATTCTCAACCAGTCCTCGCAATAACTGCCATCCTTTGGAATTGTAAAGCATACTCTATTGCGGGTTCACCTTCAGCGTGAAGGCGATTTTGATTGTCGAAGCGCAGGTGAAGGAGGCGATCGCAGATAATTACTACTTTTTCAAAAGCGAAAATCCAGCCACATTCTGTTATTAATGATTGGTAGTGCTGGAATTTTTCCACATCATAATCAAAATTTAAAACCTTAAAATAAAAATCATATACACTAGTTCCTGTAACATGTCTATTTGTTTGCCAGCATTTAGAATAAATGTTCTCTATATTAAATTTTAAACGTGTTTTTAGAGAATCCTTTAATCGCTTTCCAATCCGATTAGGTAATTTTATCCAATATGGATTTTTTAACTTTTCGTTTATTTTGATAAAAAGTTCGGGCTTGAGATGTCTATAGAAGAGTCTATGTCCATTATCCCAACGGTTACTATCCAATTCCAACCAAAGGCTACTATATAAATTAATATCTGATATTTCCTGAAATATTGGCGACTCTATTAATTCATGAAAAAAGTCTATTTGCTTAATAAAAGGCTCTGGCAGAGGTTGAAATACTTCCTGCCCGTTTGGTATTCGGCTTCCAAACGATCTTTTTCTACTTAAAAAGGATTGATTTAATCTTCTAATAGTTGAGAATTCAGCTTTCTGTTTTAATCGGTCAATTTGATAGTCAATTTGCTCCAAAAATATCTTATTGAAAGCAGCATAGGGACTATCACAAAAAATAATCTCAGGTTGTTCAAAGCCAAAGGCAGTATAAGCAACTTTTACAGCTTCAGAGGCTTTTTCACGAATGACTCGCTCAGTTGAAAGCGCGATCGCTCTCCACTTTTCCCGATAAACTGGAATCAAAGCCTCTTGCTCAGGCGTTAACTTTTCAATCAGCGACATAACGCCAACCTTCAGGCTCGTATTCTCGCTGAATTTTCACCATCCAGTCACCTTGGGGAATAGAAATAGCTTTATGCTCCTCATGAGCTAGCAATGCCGACTCTGAAATAACACGTAAGTAGAGTGTGCCATATTTTTCAGATAATTCCGCCTTGCCCTCAGTAATCTGATGCTTATGACCCGTAACTTCGCCTTCTGCCAAAGTTAAGTGAGGTATTTTTTGTCCTTCAACCTGCTGCACAGGTAGTAAGATAACATCACCCTGACGAATTGGTTCCATGGTTTTGCTTTCCTGACATAAGTATAAATGCTATTTCGCTTTTGCTCTCAAGTTTGATTTAATTTTGGCACAAGCTCTATTAAAGTCGGGCATTGGGCATTGGGAAAGAGGAGGCAGAAGGCAGAAGGCAGAAGGCAGGAGGCAGAAGTTCTAAAATGTTTGAATTTTGAATTTTGAATTTTGAATTGATTTCTCCCCCTGCTCCCGAAGCCTCCCCTGCTCAAGAACAGCCTGCCTTAACAGATAAATTTGCTTAACCCAAGCGTATTGCCCCATGCCCCATGCCCAATTAAAAGATATTTTGAAAACTGTAGTCGCCAATTATGCGTTAGATAAGTTAAAGATTGAAATAGCTAGCTGGAAATTCAGACCCAGCGTACCCTCATTTATCCTCTGGGACAGACTGGGCATTAAGTTCAGTGGATTTTTTCCCAAGCAGGCAGTTTATGTGAGGATTAAATCACCGCCCTAAGCGCGACTTATCTTGACAATTTGTAAAAGTTACCTCAATTTGACTGTTTAGCTTAGTAGCTCTTCTTTTTATTGAAATTTCCATGTCAACTCTCGTCATCGTCGAATCTCCAACCAAAGCTCGTACCATTCGCAACTACTTGCCATCAGGCTATCGGGTGGAGGCGTCTATGGGTCATGTGCGTGACCTACCCCAGTCGGCTAGTGAAATTCCCGCTGCCGTCAAAGGGGAATCATGGGCACAGCTAGGGGTAAATGTGGACGCCGACTTTGAACCGGTATATGTTGTCCCGAAAGACAAAAAGAAAATTGTTACCCAGCTCAAAGATGCCCTCAAGGATGTAGATGAACTGATTCTGGCAACGGACGAAGACCGGGAAGGTGAAAGCATTAGTTGGCATTTATACCAATTGCTGAAGCCGAAAGTTCCGACTAAGCGGATGGTGTTTCACGAAATTACCCAAGAGGCGATCAAAAAAGCTCTGAAAGACTGCCGCAATATTGATGAGCAGTTAGTTCGCGCTCAAGAAACCCGGCGGATTTTAGATCGCTTGGTGGGCTATACCCTTTCTCCTCTGCTATGGAAAAAAATCGCCTGGGGATTATCTGCTGGGCGAGTACAATCTGTAGCCGTGCGACTTTTAGTCACTAAGGAACGCCAACGCCGCGCTTTCCGTGAGGGTACGTACTGGGATTTGAAAGCTAGTTTGTCAAAGGAAAAAACCCCCTTTGCTGCCCAGTTGGTAACACTGGGAGGAACCAAAATTGCTAACGGCAGCGATTTTGATGCCGCAACCGGACAAATTATCGCAGGTCGTAATGTCTTGTTGCTAAACGAAGAACAAGCGGTAGCCCTCAAGGAACGCCTAACTGGAAAAACCTGGAATGTTAACGACATCGAAGAACGCCCAGTGACGCGCAAACCGTCGCCACCGTTCACCACTTCGACACTGCAACAAGAATCTAACCGGAAACTGCGTCTCTCAGCCCGCGACACGATGCGGGTTGCCCAGAATTTGTACGAGCAAGGGTATATTACCTATATGCGGACAGATTCGGTGCATTTGTCAGACCAGGCGATCGCAGCTGCTCGCAGTTGTGTAGAAAAGCTCTACGGTCAACAATACCTCAGTCCCCAACCCCGGCAATACACCACCAAATCCAAAGGCGCACAAGAGGCGCATGAAGCAATTCGTCCAGCAGGTAGCACCTTCCGCACCCCCCAAGAAACTGGTTTGGGCGGTCGGGAACTTGCCGTTTACGATTTGATTTGGAAGCGGACTGTTGCTTGTCAAATGGCTGATTCCCGGCAAACTCAAATTACCGTGCAATTGCAAGTCGAGGATGCTGGATTCCGTTCTTCTGGCAAACGGATTGAATTTCCCGGATACTTACGTGCCTACGTTGAAGGTTCAGACGACCCAGAAGCAGCACTGGAAGACCAGGAAGTAATTTTACCAAATCTGAAAGTGGGCGATCGTCCCGATTGTACAGAGCTAGAAGCAGTTGGGCACGAAACCCAACCGCCAGCAAGATACACCGAAGCAACTTTAGTGAAAACTTTAGAAAGCGAAGGTATCGGTCGTCCCAGTACCTACGCCAGCATCATTGGCACGATCGTCGACAAAGGTTATGCCCATTTAGTGAGTAACGCTCTTGTTCCTACCTTCACCGCTTTTGCCGTCACCGACTTGCTGGAAAAACATTTCCCGGATGTTGTCGATCCCAGTTTTACCTCAAAGATGGAGCAAACCCTAGATGACATTGCCACAGGTGAAGCGAAATGGCTACCCTACTTGCAGCAATTCTATCTGGGAGATAAAGGACTGGAAACACTGGTAAAAGAGCAGGAAAGTCAGATTGATGCCACCAAAGCTAGGACTGTAGAACTAGAAAATTTAGATGCCAAAGTCCGCATTGGGAAATATGGCCCCTACATTGAAGTCGAAAACGGTGAGGGGGTGATCACTGCCTCAATTCCTAAAGACTTGACACCAGCCGACCTCGACCCCAAACAGGTAGAAGTATTACTGCGGCAAAAAATCACAGGCCCTGACCAAGTAGGCCGCCATCCCGAAACTGGCGAACCGATTTATGTGAAAATTGGTGCTTACGGGCCTTATGTGCAATTGGGCGACAAAACCGACGAAAACCCCAAACCGAAACAAGCCTCCCTACCTAAAGGTGTTACCCCAGAAACCGTTACCCTGGAAATGGCTGTTGGTCTATTGGCACTACCCCGGACATTAGGAGTTCATCCAGTTACTGGCGGCAAAATTCAAGCAAGTTTGGGGCGCTTTGGCCCTTATGTGGTTCATGACCAGGGTAAGGAGGGGAAAGACTACCGCTCCCTGAAAGCTGCTGATAATGTATTGACAATTAACCTAGAACGTGCATTAGAACTGTTATCCGAACCCAAAAAGGGGCGCAGTTCCACCAACAGTAAGTCAAAGGCAGCCTTACGCGAATTGGGTACGCATCCAGAAGATGGAGAAACAATTAACATCTACGATGGCCCCTATGGGCCTTATATCAAGCATGGTAAAACTAATGTCAGTATCCCAGAAGGTGAAACGGTAGAAAATGTAACCCTGGCGGCGGCGCTGAACTTGTTGGCAGCTAAGACATCGACCGGAAAATCGACTCGCAAAACAAGTAAATCAACGACTTCCAAATCTAAGTCAACTGCGAAATCATCAACAACCGCTGCAAAGAAAAAGGGTACAGAAGGCTAGTGGTAAGTCAAACAATTTTGGATTTTAGATTTACGATAGCGTAGCGTTAGCGACAAAGGCGTATCTTTGAAATTTATTTCGCCCATAACGGGCAAGGCATGAATCTCAAAATTCTCTTAATCCAAAATCTAAAATCTAAAATTCTTACTCAATAGTCTATCTAAAGTCCGATTTTTAACTCTTGACCCTTGATATCCATCCTTGATAGGATACAGTTCATTAGGTTCAGGTGTGATACTCTAAAAAGTAAGGGAAAACACAACGCTAAATTTTAGAAGTGGCTTATGTCCCAAATGCGGGCCTAAATGCGGGATTGTGTATCAGCCCGATTTGAAGCCAGAGGTGCGAAAGTATGTTTTTTCTGCGTACCTGTTAATCAAAAATTGAGGTAGTATCTCAGGAGCGGTCAGTTCATGGACTATATAGAAAAGGTGCTGGAAAAGCTTAAGGAATTAGCTCGTAGGTTAATTGAAAACCTATTAGGGCCAGAGGCTGAACCGGAACCGGAACTGATTCCGATTCCTGTGAACGATCGCTCTCGGCGTCGCCACTAATCCCACAGTGGTAAACTCGGCGTTGCAATCCTTAAGTATTCTGGCACTGCACGGGCCAAACTTAAATTTGCTAGGACAGCGAGAACCAGGAATTTATGGTTCGCTGACACTAGCTGAAATTAATCGCCTGTTAGAAGAAGAGGCATTCAAATTACAGGCGAAAGTTTTTCCGTTGCAGTCAAATCATGAAGGAATTTTGGTAGATAGTATTCATGGCGCGTTAGGGCAACATCAGGGAATTCTGATTAATGCAGGAGCATACACCCATACAAGTGTGGCCTTGCGAGATGCGATCGCTGCTGTTAACTTGCCCACAGTGGAAGTACATCTGAGTAACATTTACCGTCGGGAAGAATTTCGCCATCATTCTTATATCGCCCCAGTTGCGATCGGGCAAATAAGTGGTTTTGGCGTTCAAAGTTACTTATTGGGCTTACAAGCTTTGATAGATCATTTAAGAGTTAGGAGTTAGGAGTTAGAAGTTAGAAATTAGGAGTTGGGAATTGACAGTAAAGTTAGGAATTAGCAATCTCTCATTAACTCCTCACTTCTCACTCCTCACTTTTAACTACATAATTTATGCGTTACTGTCCTATAAGTCGGTTTAAAGGAACTTTACTCGGAGCAGTCTTGGGGGAAAGTTTAGCTTCTGGTGGTAAAGTACAGTTTGAGAGTTCCCTAGATTTAGGCAGAATGGCGGTTCTGGGTATCCAGAGTTTAATTGCCTTGGGTAGATTAGATTTAGATGATTGGATAGAGCGTCAGCAAGAAGAATTTCCTCATTTAGTAGCAACTGATGACATCTCGATAAAAATAATTATTGCTACATTACCAGTAGCCCTCTTTTTTCACGAAAATCCGATTAAACTGCGACAAAACTTGCTGCGTGTGCTGAAAATCTGGGAGGATGACCCAGTAATCAGGGATGGAACACTAGCAGTAGGATATGCGATCGCTCTTGCCTTAACTGAAAAACTTGACCCTCTAACTCTTATCCCACAAACAATTTCTTTTATCGGCGAAACACCGACATCAATACCAAAAAAATTATTAAGAGTCCAGAATTTATTAAAACAAGGAGCCGGATTATCAACGACGCAAGCTGAGTTTGCTAAGGAAGAAAAACTCAGTAACAGTATTGCTATGGCATTTTACTGCTTTTTGAGTACCTTAGAAGACTTTCGCCTGACAGTTTTACAGGCTACTTACAATCACAATTCTCAGCAGGATGCTACGCTTCTAAAATCACAGGCTACAGCTGCAATTACTGGTGCTTTGTCGGGAGCATATAACGGAATCGGCGGAATTCCCGTAAATTGGCAAGTCTTGCTCTTGCAGAAGAATTCTCCAGTATGGGGACTAACTAGCTTTTCTCAAGTGTTAGAATTGACCGACGCATTTGTGGGGGTGTGGTCAGGAGTGTATAATCTTACCTTAAACCCAAAAGAGTTAACAGAGGAGGGATGTGAGGTGGCTTTGCTTTCAGTTTACGCAGCTCCTCGCGTTATTCGGTCGCGTTAATCTTAAATTAACTAGATAAGGGGTTAAAGCTAGGCAAACTTCCGCCACAGTTGTATTAGTCTCATATATTAGAATTTTTCAGTAAACCCTTGGACTGATTCTGTAGCTAATTATTGTGGTAAATCAGCAATAAAAAAGCCGCACTATCTAGTTACAACCGTTGCAGATCGAACTTTCCTGATGATTGTCTTTTTTTGAACTATCAAAGTCGGCAATTGCAGGTAGAGATAATGAAAATGCATAAATTTTTGCAGTTCTTGAACCAGCAATTGACTCACTGGCGGCGACAGTACAAAACACTACGCCGTAAAGGAAAGTTAATGAGAAGTTCCAAAAGTAAAACCCATAGAAGGGAACTTCTAAGGACTATGCTCAAGAATGTATTCCTGTTTTTATCAAAAACCAATGAGAAAAGCGAACGCCGAAAACAAGAAAGAGTGCTCAGGTCAAAGGCAAAATCTGTCAACATTAAGAGTAGTATTTGTACAGTCGGTTTAAATTGGGCATATAAACAGCGTTACTCGGTGATTTTAGCGATCGCTGTAGTCTCCCTCACTGGTATTATTGGGCATAAATTATACAATCAGACTCAAATCAAAATCGGACATCCCGCACCCCAAACGATTACAGCACCTTATACAGCTAGCATCGAAGATCAGAAAAAAACCGAAGCCGAGCGCAAAGCCGTCAGCACAAGCTCCTTACAGGTGTTAATGCTTAATGCGCGAATCAACGAAAAAATCAACGAAAATTTGCAACAACTTCTAGATGATGGCAACGAAATTCGCGCTGTTGCTGGAGCTTTTCCTTTTTTCGATCCTGTAGTTTTATCTATCTCTACCCAACGTTATCTCCGCTCTTGTTCTGAGTCGGAATGGCAAGCACTGCTATCGGCTGTAGAAAATAGTAAAAATCAGCAGCAGAAGAGAATCGGACAAACCACCCCAGCTGCACCCAATCAAAAACGGCAACCACGCACCACATCCAAATCTAATTCCCAGAGTCTAGAAAAGACACAACCAGTAGATTTTTCTCAAAACACTGATTTTACTCAAGCTGTAGCAGAACTAGAATCTTACCGCCTCACAACTTCTGAGAAAAGCTTGTCCTTAGTAATTGCCGAGATTTCCCAAACACGTCAAAGATACATCCAAGCCACTGCCAAACTTTTAAAGTTAGAGACTGTTACCCCCGAAGCAGTATATGAAGAATCTCTACTTTTGGATTTATCAGATGTGGAATGGGAAAAAACCCAAATAGGAATCCATCAAAGTATAGAGCGGATTCTCACCCAAGGCATTCCACAGGGACTGCCAAAAAATATCTTGCAAGATGCGGTGAGTTTACAATTACAGACCTTTGTACCAGAATCCGCTGAAACTTTGGCAAAGAATCTGTTGTTAGCTGTACTCAAGCCGAATCTGCAAAAAGATGAAGAACAAACCAGACAAAATGCTCAAAAGGCTGCGGCTGGAGTGCCACCCGTGATGGTGAAGGTACGGCAGGGTGAGGTGATTGTCAAAAAAGGTGCGCAGATTACTGCATGGGACTTTGAAGTACTGGAGCATTATCATTTGATTCGTCGGGAGGTAAAGTGGCAGGAGTTGGTGAAGTTGGGAGGCGTGATTGCGATCGCTATTGGCATTTTTGTCTGGGTAGAACGCCATATCGATTACGAATTGCGACAACGCGATCGCCTATTAGTATTATTGCTAACTCTAAGTGTGCCAGGAGTAATCGTCATCGGATTGCCCTATACCACCTGGAGCGCCCTTGGTTTATTGTTGGGAAGCTTTTACGGCCCCACTTTGGGGTTGACAGTTGTCGGCCTGCTGTGGCCGATATTAGGCATTAGTTTGGATATGAGCAAGGCTGCGCTTTTAGCTGGTGTCGGAGGAGGAATATTAGGTAATTATATTGCGCACCGATTGCGATCGCGTGAAGAGTTGGCATTATTAGGCGTTGCGATCGCCTTAACTCAAGGTGGCATTTACCTGTTTGTTAAAATCTTAATTGGTCAAGTATTTGGTTCAACCTGGTATATTGTTTTCCAAGAAGCGGGATTATTTGCTTTATCCGGCTTAGGCTGGAGTGTTATCGCCTTGGGTTTGAGTCCTTATCTAGAAAAAGTTTTTGATTTAGTTACCCCAATTCGCCTCGCAGAACTGGCGAACCCTAACCGCCCTTTATTAAAACGACTCGCTACTGAAACTCCCGGAACTTTTCAACATACGTTGCTTGTGGCTACCCTTGCTGAAGCTGCTGCCAAAGAATTAGGATGCAATGTCGAACTAGTCAGGGCTGGAACATTATATCACGATATTGGCAAAATGCATGACCCTCTTGGTTTTATTGAAAATCAAATGGGTGGGCCGAATAAACACGATACAGAGATTAAAGATCCTTGGAAGAGTGCAGAAATTATCAAAAAGCACGTAACGGAAGGGTTGGTAATGGCACGTAAACACCTTTTACCTACTGCGATTCAAGCTTTTATTCCAGAGCATCAAGGAACGATGCTAATTGCTTATTTCCATCACCAAGCCCAGCAAATGGCTCAGTCAGATCCAAGTTTAACTGTAGACGACGCAGACTTTCGTTACGATGGGCCAATTCCCCAGTCACGGGAAACCGGAATTGTCATGTTAGCAGATTCTTGCGAAGCGGCGCTGCGATCCCTGCAAGCATCGGCTAAATCTGTGGGAGAAAAGCGATCGGTTAAAGATGTCTCCACAGAACAAGCTTTAGCAATGCTAAATAATATCCTGCGTGCCAAGTGGCAAGACAATCAACTTGTAGATTCAGGACTAAAACGGGAAGAGATGTCACAAATTGCCCAGATATTTGTGGATGTTTGGGAGCAATTTCATCACAAACGGATTGCTTATCCTAAATTGAAGGCTAGTAGCACTGGGCGGAATTCATAATTTTGATATAGCAAAAGTTTCGTTGATTTAGCTTGTATTTTTGATGTTCTCTTCTCGAAGTTTTGTATTCTGAGCTAGTAGTTTGGTGTTCTCAACTCGAAATTTACTGTTCCAAGCGAATTACGCAAGGATAATAAAGTCAGATGCTGTGAGATTTGGCGCACCAGTTAGAGTCGCAAATTGACCGCCATCGCCGAAACCCTCCGCACTGCCATTTTGGTTGTAGAACAATTGCCCAGTCACAGGGTTGTAGACAATTCTCGCTGTACTGGCTTGACCTAAATTAGTGACTTGAAAATCACTCTTGTTACTGAAACCTGTTCCGGGAGTAGAAGCGATCGCAGTAAGGTTAGTCTTATCCAGTACAATCTTGTCACCTTCGGAACTGTTGAAATCACTAATGGGATCTAGAGTAGCAAAGTTGTATAAAAGAGAATTTTGGTCGTAGAGGAATCTGTCAGCACCCGCACCGCCAACGAGAGTATCATCGCCAAAATCACCAATGAGGGTATCATTACCAGTACCACCCCGCAGCAAATCATTGCCACTCTTACCGTCGATGATGTCATCACCTCCCCGACCATTAATCACATCATTGGAGTAGTCAAAACCCGTAATGTTATTGTTCAGATCGTTGAGGAAAGTCACCGTGTTCTTGTTAAACAAGTTAGTTTGAGTGGAGTTGGCATCAAAGACATCAAAACTGTCAGTGATGCTCGTCTGTCCATCAAACAGGATATTGCCGATAGCTTGTTTAGTATCAGATGCTGGGAGATTATCCAGGTTTTCTAATTTGAAGTTTTGCAGAATGACTTTGGTATTAGCGACATCTTCAAAAGTTATTTCTAGATTGTTGCCATTTTGAGTTAATTGCAGATTTTTCGCAGTCAAACCACTACCTATAAAATCTAAGGTATCCACCTCAGTAATTACCGCCGCTGAAGATTTTGGACCAATACCTACGCCGCCAAAGTCGGTGATGGTGTCGATACCATCGCCAAGACGAAAAATGAATTTATCTTGACCACCGTTACCAGTGAGCTTGTCGTTATTAGCTTTTCCTTCGATGATATTGTTGTTGCGTGTGCCGATAAGGATATCTGCACTACTTGTGCCTGTGATGAATTTCTGGATAAAACCCAGGGTAGTAGTTGCCACTGCACTGGTGTTAAGGGGAGGCTGTCCGTCATTGACGACAAACTCAATTGTAGTGTTAGCAGTAGGAGCTGTACTGTTGTAGGTAACGCTGCTGAGGACTTGTCGATAATTGGCAATGGTATCCGTGCCGCTAAGGGTGAGAGTGCCTGTGGTGGGGTTGTAGGTAGCAGTGATGTTCCCGATGGCAGTGGCATTGAGACTTTCGGTTGCGCCATTCAAGAGATTGGTAATGGTGATAGTGGCACCTGCTAGGGTAGTGTTGTTGTCGCTCAGGGTAAAGTCGCTATCAAGGATAGAGACGGGAGTACCGCTAAAGGTAGTGCTAAAATCAATTCCTTCTAAGTTACCGTTGAGGTCGAGAACGGGGGCGCGGTTGCCAAACACCGCGTAGATTTTCCCTGAACCGTTGTCCTCGCCCAGAGATGTACCATTTGTCCGGAAAACCAGGTCGTCAAGACCGTCGCTGTTGATGTCTCCCTTACTGGATGTGCTTAAGAAGTCAAATTTATTGATACCGTTGATAAGAAAGCCGTTAGTGCCGTTGAGGGTGGAGAGGTTGAATTGGGCACCAAAACCGTTCTTGCTGCCAAACACCACGTAGCTCTGCCCTGAATAGATGCCGTTGGGTGAGGCAAGTGGTGCCCCGATAATCAGGTCATCAAGACCGTCGCCGTTGAAGTCTCCCGCACTGCTAACACTGCCTGAACGGTCATCTGCATTAATGCCGTTGATGGTGAAGCCGTTAGTGCCGTTGAGGGTGGAGAGGTTGAATTGGGCACCAAAACCGTTCTTGCTGCCAAACACCACGTAGCTCTGCCCTGAATAATTGCCGTTGGGGTCGGCAAGTGGTGCCCCGATAATCAGGTCGTCAAGACCGTCGCCGTTGAAGTCTCCCGCACTGCTAACACTGCCTAAAAAGTCACCTGGATTGATGCCGTTAATGGCGAAGCCGTTAGTGCCGTTGAGGGTGGAGAGGTTGAATTGGGCATCAAAACCGGACTTGCTGCCAAACACCACGTAGCTCTGCCCTGACCTTTCGCCGTTGGGGGAGGCAAAGGGTGCCCCGATAATCAGGTCGTCAAGACCGTCGCCATTGATGTCTCCCGCAATGCTAACATTGCCTGAGTAGTCACCTGGATTAATGCCGTTGATGGCAAAACCATTAGTACCGTTGAGGGTGGAGAGGTTGAATTGAGCACCAAAATCGCCCTTGCTGCCAAACACTACGTAGCTCTGCCCAGCATTATCGATGCCGTTGGGGGAGGCACCATTTGCCCCGATAATCAGGTCGTCGATGCCATCGCCGTTGATATCCCCCCCACTGCTGATAGAACTGCCCGATTGGTCAAATTTATTGATGCCGTTGATGGTGAAGCCGTTAGTGCCGTTGAGGGTGGAGAGGTTGAATTGGGCACCAAAACCGCTCTTGCTGCCAAATACCACGTAGGTCTGCCCTGAGTTGTAGTCCTCCAAGCCGTTGGCTTTGACACTAACTGCCCCGATAATCAGGTCGTTAATACCGTCGCCGTTGATGTCTCCTTCACTGCTAACAGAATTGCCTGAGAAATCATCAATGCCTTTGATGGTGAAGCCATTAGTACCGTTGAGGGGCAAGAGGTTGAATTGAGCATCAAAACCGCCTTTGCTGCCAAACACCACGTAGCTCTCTCCTATGCTGTAGCCGGCAGCTGTTGCCCCGATATTTAGGTCGTCAATACCGTCATCGTTGATGTCTCCCGCACTGCTGATACCTGTGCTTAAACCGTTAGTATTGATGGTAAAGCCGTTACTGCCGTTGAGGTTAGATAAGTTGAAAACTGAATTTGCCATGAGTTCGTCCTTTTGTTTCTACTACTAAAAATTTAAACAATTGAAGAAGTCAGAATGACTGTTGAGAGCGAACACAATGAAATATACAACTTTTATGTGGAACAGCTAATGAACGGGGGGTTGACACAGTAGTACAAATCCGAACTCGAAGTTTGATGTTTTCTTCTCAAAGTTTGGTGTTTGGAACTCGGAGTTTGGTGTTCCAAACTCGAAGTTTGGTGTGCTGAACTCGAAGTTTGGTGTTCCGAACTCGGAATTTGGTGTTCCGAACTCGAAGTTTGGTGTTCTGAACTCGGAGTTTGGTGTTCCGAACTCGGAATTTGGTGTTCGGAACTCGGAATATTCGCGTTGCTCTCCTTTGATATAACTCCTAACTCCTCACTTTTCACTTTTAATTTTGATTGCTTGCACACCAGCCAAAATAAAATTAACTGCTGCTTGAGTATGCTGCTCAATCATTTCTGAACTCAGTAGTTGCAAATCGGGTCTAGTATGTTTGATATTTTCGTAAGCGTTGAAGTACATATTACAAACCCCAATAATATGCAGAGTGGTGAGAAATGGATCGATCTGACGGAAACAACCTTCTGCCATCCCGCGCTCTAAAATCTCGATCAGATAGCTAAAATTTTCTTGCCAATTTCCCTGTTTGAAATACTTTCCCTGGTTTTGGTTGGCTTCTTGAAACCAAAGCATTCCTCTATGCGGGTGAGCAGCTTCATAAGCGATCGCTTCTTTAACAAGCACCTTCAACGCCTCCTCTGGTGGGAATTGATCCAGATTTAGCTGCTCAAACCCTTCGTGCATCTCCACCGCCGGACGTTGCAGAACAGCTTGATATAGCCCTTCCTTGCTCTGGAAATAGTAGTAAATCATCGCTGTGGTGACACCTGCACCTCTAGCGATCGCCCCTGTCCGCGCCCCTTGAAGTCCATTTCTGGCAAACTCCGCTTCCGCCGCATTGAGAATCTGCCTTTTCGTCGCTTCTGCATCGCGCACCTGACGCGGCTTTTTAGATGAGAATTTTGACTGCGTTGAACGACTCACATTGCTCCATCAGCATAACGAAAATATATTAACTAAAAACTTGGTTAGTAGTTGACATAGAAGATGAAATTTATTAAATTAATACTCACTAACTAAAAAATTAGTTAATTGCAAAATTGTCCATGCAGTAGGTGAAGTTAGCCAAGCATTTGCCCGGTAGTATTAGTTCGTCCATTGCAGACAAGACTTTAGTTATCCCAATTGACATTCAAAAGAGTGATGTAGAACAGGCTACACCAGCTTGTCTACAACTTTGAAGTTTCAAGATTGCGTTATCTTTTGCTAAGGCATCTAGCAACTTTTCAAAAAATTATCAAGATTATGGAGAAAAAATGGAACCAATTTTACCTGGTGCGCCTTGGTTAATCGCGCACAAATCTATATTGGGAGTGAATAAACCAAATAAAATCACATTAAATGGACAGGATTATGTTATTTGGCAAAACCAAAAAGGCGAAGTGTTTGCCCTTGATAACATCTGTCCGCACATGCAAGCACCATTATCAGGCGGCTGGGTTTGTCAGGAAAAAGATACTATTACTTGCCCTTTTCATGCACTAGAATTTGATGGGAAAGGCAGACTACAGCAAGGAGATAAAAAAGACACTCAGCCAATTACCAAACCATTAGAGTTAATTATTAGCAATGACTGCATCTGGACTTATGCCGGATTTGAGCCAAGATTGCCCATCCCAGATTTGCATCAAAAAATTGTCGATGAATACGAGTTCATTGGAGTAACTGGGGAAAAAAGTATTCAAGGTGAATTTTTGAGTAACTTAATGGTTAACTATGACTATAATCACCAAAATGGTACTCATAAAGAATTATTTAAAATTACATCTTGTAATGTAAATCATTTTGAAGAAAAAGGATACTCTGCTACAGTCAAACAAGAACTAACAAGAGCCAACAACACATTAGGAGAAATTATCAAAAATCCTATTTTGGGAATCTTCCCGAAAACGCTTGCTAACACACTCGAATACGCTTTTCCTTCAACTACAGCTTTGTTGGCTAAAACCCCTATTGGTGATATTGCTCAAATTCATATTCTCTACCCGGAAACAGAAAAAATCACCAAGACATTTATTTTGATGTATGCCAAAGTCGTCAATCCTGTGATGAAATTTCTGTTTAAAAACTCAGTTTTACAAGCAGCAGCTACAGTTATTGAACAGGATACAGGTGCAGTTGAAAGTTTGTATCCTCGACAAAAACCAAAAATCAGATTGCCAAATGAAGAGATTATGTTCTACGCAGAAAAACTCTACCAAAATTGGTAATTTGGATTTGCAAAGCCTAACTGCCCTTTACAATTAAATTGTAGCTAATCACTGCTGGAGGTACTCAAATATGCGGCAGCTAAAATCCGTTGAGGAAATGCCTGGTAGTTATGGCTTGCCTATCTTGGGGGAGACTTTAGAAATATTTCGGGATTTAGAACTGTATCTATGGCGAAGATTTCAGCAGCATGGTTCAGTTTTTAAAACGAGCGTTATGGGGCGTAAACGTGCTTATTTAATTGGCCCTGATGCTAATCGGCTGGTGCTGGTGGAACAGGCGGAAAATATGTCGTCGCGGATCGGGTGGTATTTCTTAGAATCAACATTTGGCAATAATATCTTATTACAAGATGGGGAAGAACATCGCCTAACTCGTCGCTTAATGTATCCAGCATTTCACGGCAAAGCGATCGCTACATATTTCGATACCATCCAAAATATTGTGCAAGACTTCCTCAAAGATTGGGGAGAGCGGGAAACGATTTCCTTAAATTCTAGTTTTCGTCAGCTTACCCTAATGGTTGCGACTCGCCTGTTTTTGGGAAGTCAGAACAAGAGCGAAGTTGAGCAAACTAGTCAGTGGTTTACACAACTGCTAGAGAGCAGTATGGCGATATTCAAATTGAATTTCCCTTTTACTTTATATGGTCGCGGTCAAAATGCTAGGGGTAAGTTAGTAGCTTTCTTGCGTCAAGAAATCGCACAGCGTATCGAGCAAGGTAACTTAGAAGAATCAAAAGATGTTTTGGGATTATTGCTAGCCGCTGTTGATGAAGACGGCAATAAGTTGAGCGAAGCACAGATAATCAACGAGGCACTATTACTGCTATTTGCTGGACACGAGACGACAGCCTCTTTGCTGAGTTGGGTAATCTTTGAATTAGGTAATCATCCAGAATGGCGAGAGCGACTGCGTAAAGAACAATTAGCAGTTGTGGGAAATAATCCTCTTAACCTGTCCCATCTTAAACAACTTCCAGATTTAACCAACGTCCTCAAAGAAGTAGAAAGGCTGTATCCGCCAGTGTATGCCTATAATCGTGGAGTTCTCAAGGATATTGAGTATGCAGGTTATCGCATCCCAGCAGGTTGGTTTGTGACTATCTCGCCGATGCTGACTCACCGTTTACCAGAACTGTACACCGATCCCGATCGCTTCGACCCCGATCGCTTTGCACCACCTCGTGAAGAAGATAAGAAACATCCTTTAGCACTAATGGGTTTTGGTTATGGTTCGCACCGATGTTTAGGCATGGAATTTGCCCAGATGGAAATGAAAATCGTGCTTTCCACACTGCTTCGCCATTACGACTGGACAGTAAAACCGGATTATTCTGCGATCGCTCCAATTCGTCAACCTTCTAAAGTTAAAGATACTCTAGAAGCATATATTGAGCCTTTGAATAGCAAGCTAAATTCCTGACATGATATAAAGACAAAAACCAAATCTATAACTAAGCTAGAGGCTCAATGGTCAATTTAATATATTAAGAAGTGCTACGCTACAGTTAGCAAGATTGAGAGGGAATTATGACCGAAAACGACTCATCATACAACCCCCTAAATTTATTTATGGGAATCATTAATTTTGAATTTTGAATTTTGAATTTTGAATTCGGAGCGAAGCGACGTGACTGCCCTGATTCTGAACCTCAGCCCCACCATTGAACTAACTGATGAGCAGTTCTTCCAACTGTGTCAGAATAATCGAGATTTGCGACTTGAGCGCACAGCAGAGGGAGAATTAATTATCATGCCACCAACTGGATGGGAAAGTGGAAATCGTAATTCAAAACTAACAGCCCGGTTAGAGTTTTGGGCTGACGCTGATGGTACAGGTTTAACTTTTGACTCTTCAACGGGTTTCAAACTTCCCAATGGTGCAAATCGCTCTCCTGATGCATCCTGGGTGAGTCGCAAGCGATTAGAAGCCCTGAATCCAGACCCCGACAAATTCCTACCACTCGCTCCAGATTTTGCGGTAGAATTACGCTCTGCTTCAGACAGCTTAAAGACTGTGCAACAAAAAATGCAGGAGTACATTGACAACGGTGTGCGTTTAGGATGGTTGATCGATCCGCAAAACCAACAGGTAGAAATTTACCGTCCAGAACAGGATGTGGAGGTTTTACAATCGCCTACTAGCTTATCAGGAGAGAATGTATTACTTGGATTTGTGCTGGATTTGACACAGATTTTGAGTTAAGCGATCGCTTTTTACTCACATCTCTTCTCAAAAGGCGTAGGCGTAGCCCGCACTTCGACAAGCTCAGTGACCATCGTAGACATCGCTCAATTTCACTCATTTCAAAATCGGCAGAACTTGCAACTCTAATGTAATACAAATTTACAGACAAATTAATATTGACTTAATACTAAAAACATTGTTTGGAATAACCCTACAACAAAACCTAAAACACCACCTAAAGTTACAATCGCCTGCAATTCATTTTTGACAATTCCCTCAATTGCAGCTTCTAAATCAGCAGGTGAAGTTGATTTGACACGATCGACTATCACTTGATCTATTGACAAAATCGGAATTACTTGCGCCACAATTGCTTCTAAATCTTTTTCCAAATACTTCTCTAAAATTAGAGCCAATTCTTGACTCATGACTTCTAAAGAAGTACTGACAACTGGTGAAGTACTAACACGATTCAGCAGAACTACAGCAATATTTTCCCAATCAACAGAATCAGTTAATCCTTGTAAAAAATCGCTGCCACTATTTTGCAGATAATGGCGGACACTTTCGCGGGTGGTTTTTCGGAGTTGACGAACCGTACCCATTGGCAAGTTTTGTAATGATAAACTTTGCAGTAATTTCCGAATGCGATCGCGAATTTGCAAATCTTGAGTCAATTCCTGCAAGCGAGTATTAGCAACCTCTTTTTCATCTAAACAAAAAGTTCGTAGCCGTGTAAGAGTATTACGTAAGCCAAACAAATTTGCTACTACCCAATAAGTTCCACTGGTTTTTTCGCGGAAGCCTTCATCGATAATTTGAATTGTGCGATCGGTCAAAAAATCAACTATCGTTTGGCGTAAAAGATCCGGCGGTAAAACTACTTGCAACAACCAATCAGCAAGCCGTGTAGCTTGTTCTTCACTCAGTTGAAATTCCAGCAATATCTGGTCAAAAATTTGATTTATCTGCACTTCTAAAAAATCTTCACGCCGCGCTAAAACCTTAAGCAACCGTGGCAAAGATTCTCCTAGTAAATCCCGCAAAATTCCCGCTACAATTTTGGCACTTTTCTCGTTTTTATCTGTTTTGATTTGTTCAATTGCTAACCGCAACAACCAAAGAATTGCTGATTGCACGCGTTCTGTTTGCAACAAACGCCGCGCCAAATTTTGCAATTCTTGCGGTGTCAAAAGTGACCCCATGATTGTCTTAGAAATGTTCAAAGCCAAACGTTCCTGGTTGCGGGGAATCAATCCAGGGGTGAAGGGTACTCTTCGTCCAGCAATATAAATTGCTTGATAAGGACGGAACAACATTTTGATGGCTATATCATTTGTGAAATAGCCAATAATTCCACCCAGTACCGGGGGAGACACATAAAGCCAAAGATGAGACCAGTCCAAGGGAAGAATTAAAAAAGTTAGGAGGTTAGAGCTTAGAGTTAGGAGTAAAGAGTTAGGAGTTAAGAGTTAAAAATGATAAATTTTAAATGAGAATTTATCACTACTCATAATTCATAACTTTTAACTAATAACTCCTAACTTACTCAGCACTAGCACTCCCATCATACCGTTCGCAATGGGGTAGTGTGTGGCAACTGCAAAACCAACTTGATGAGCTAACTCTATTTGCTCTTTACCGATGGGAAAGCGATCTAAGCTGGGACTGATGTAAGCATATTCTTCTTTTAAGCCTAAATAATTGGCAACTGGTACCACAAAACCGTCCAGATACCACTGTTGAAAGGCGCGTAGCTGAGGATTACTCGGTCGATGAAAGTCTAAAATTGCGGCTTTAGCTCCCGGCTTTAAAACCCGGTATAACTCTTGGAGACTGCGGGGAATATCTTTAACATTTCTTAAACCATAGCCCATTGTTGCGGCATCAAATTGGTTATCGTCAAAGGGTAAATTGAGGACATCAGCTTCTACCCAGTTAATAGCAGGTTTGGGGTACTGCTTTTGGGAGCGTTCTTTAGCGTTTTCTAGCAGGTTTTGGGAAAAATCCACTCCATACACCTGTCCTGTTGCTCCGATGCGCCGGGCCAAACGTAAAGCTAAATCACCACTACCGCAACACAAATCTAATGCAGTATCTCCTGGTTTAGCTGCACTCCATTTTACTGCCATTTCCTTCCAGATTCGATGCTGTCCCAGACTCAACCAATCGTTCAACTGGTCATAAACTGGAGCAATACGGTTAAAAATGGACTGAATTTCGTTAGTCATTGGTCAATAAGTCATTAGTCATTGGTCATTAGTCATTTGTCATTTGCCAAGCATAAAGGACAAATGACAAAGCACAGATGACAACTACACAGTGGTTTGATGGCGACTACTAGTCAGAGCGATCGCTACCAGTTGCGCTGATAAATTAATTAGCACCAATTCATCTTCTCGCAAAGTGCAAGGTTGTTTCCACTGTAGTGACAATACACCTAAAAGTTGATTGCGGTAGCTAATTGGGATAACTAAATGTGCTTGCACGCCCGTATTTTGGTAGTGAATCGCATCAACTAATTTAGAGTCTTTAAGTACATTTAAGGAAACTTGCATTTGTCCTGTAGCGATCGCTTCCCTGGTTAGTGGGTCAAGAGATAGCCAATTTTCTATTGTACCTGTATAGCTGTAAGTTCCTTGAGTTGCAACTAGAGTATTTCCATCTGTAAGTTGTAAAATACAGCCGTCTGCCCCAAAAGTTTCACTCACAGCCCTAGCAATGGGAGCGAGAGTTTCTTCTAAGCTAGAAGCGGCTTGAGTTACCTGTACCAAAACACTCAGCAACGCCATTTGAGCATGAGCGCGGCGTAATTCTTCTGTACGTTGCTTGAGCAAGTCGTAGGTTTCGGCTGCTCTTTGCACCACTGCCTTTAGTTCCCCTGGGTCCCAAGGCTTGGTGATATATTTGTAAACTTGTCCGGCATTAATTGCTTCTACCAAGTCTTCTATATCAGTAAATCCAGTGAGAATTATTCTTACTGTATCGGGAAACTGAGGTACAGTTTTGCTGAGAAATTCAGTCCCTTTCATTTCTGGCATCCGTTGATCGGAGATAATCACTGCTACCTCCCCTTCTGCTGCCAAAACTTGTAGAGCGTTCACCCCACTATCAGCTTTCAGAACATTAAAGTCACGTCGAAATGTGCGATAAAGTAAATCGAGATTATCTGGCTCATCGTCAACTACCAGTATTTTCAGCTTTTTTGGTCGTTCGAGAGTCATAACTTGAGATTGGACTTTATCAATTTCGAGATTGGGTTTATCCATAAGATTTTCCTTTAAATATTCACTCTCTTGTTATATTCCATACCAAGTTTAGTTGAGAATAGCCGAAGATCGCCAAGGGTTTATACGGAGTTATTTTGCATATTTGAGAACGCTAATAGTGAGCGCTACAGAGGAAATTTATCTGCCCAAATATCTGAAAAAATGTTCCACTAGAAAAACTAACTAAATCAGCAAAACTATGGCAGTTTTGATCGTGGATGAGGTGTAGGTCTGGGTATAGATTAGAATAATACTTGCTCATGAGGTGTTAATTAACCTCTCAAGTTGAAGCTTGCACTCCGATTATGACTGATCTACCACCCAATACTCAGAATCCCGAAGATAATGCTAACAATGATGTAGCACAAGAGTTACTGCGAAGACTGAGGCAAAAACAAGGCAACTGGGTGGAATGGGGAGCCGCGATCGCCTCGTTGCTAAAAATCGGTTACAACCCCCAAGAAATTTTTGAGGCGACTGGATTTGAGCCGATTCAACAAAACCAGGTGGTTGTTGGTTCTCAAGTTTACAATTCTTTGGAAAAGTTTGGAGTATCGCAAGAAACGCGATCGCACTATACTACACGTGGCAGCGATGTTTTATACGAGTTACGTTTACTTACTCAAGAAGAACGCGCCGCTGCTGCCGAACTGATCTTTGTCCATAATGTTGATGCTGATGAGGCACGGGATATAGCAAAAGCAATTAAAGAGTTCTCCTATTTCCGCACTTTGCCAGAAGGGTTTTCTGCTCATCCTGGAGATGCGGTTGCTCACCAAGTTTGGAAACTGGCACGCCAAAATGCAGATTTACAACAGCGATCCCGCCTAATCGCCAAAGGTTTGCGTTTTGCTCATACGCCAGGTGCAAGGCAAAAAATCGAACAACTACTAACTGATTTTACTACCGTTCCTCAGCGTCCAGCGCCAATTTTACCGTTTTACCGCCTGGAATTTGAAGAACAGTTACCCCGAATCTTACCCGTGGTTGGCGAGTTGCCATTATCACGCCAAGACTTGCAAGCTGTGCCCATAATGACAGAAATTGAACCATTTCGGATGGTCAAGTTTTCTGGAGAGCAAGCTTGGGTACCTTTACCAGGTTGGCAAGTCCTATTAGCGGCAGAAGATCCAGTGGTGATTTTAGCGAATAGCCATCGCTTCCCCATCCAAACCCAAGCCCAAACAGGGCCAGTCTTAGTTGTGATAGATCGTGCCCAACGAGAATGGGATGCCTCTAGCTATTTTGTCGTTGAAAATGGTGGTGAATTAGATTTTCAATGGTTTGAAACTGAGCCAGAAATTCCTCTATTAGGACAAATTATTATCATTGTGCGTCCTAAGAGAATTCTAGATGAAGAATTAACTAAGGATTCATGGCAGATTGACGAATAAATTCAATTTTAGACGAGCTAACTGCGTAACACTCCTACGCCTGAAGGTGTGGGAGTGTTGAAAATTAAACTAACTAAAGCAAAAATCTCAACACGATTGAGTTAATGAAAATCGGAGGTTGGGTTGAAGAGCTAAACCCAACATTTTTGGTCATTTGTTGGGTTTGTCTTAATACCATTACTAGATAAGCAAGCTAGGCAGTTTACGGTTTTTGAAGCTAAAACCAACCGTATTGCAACTTATAGCGGTTATCGATTGTATGAGAATACCAAAGCCCTTACTGTAAAATCATTTCAGCAAAATTTTTGTATTTCACTCAACTGCATACCGCTATATGAGATGAAAATTATTAAAAAATTAAGTATTTTTTTGGTTATTTTAAATTTTACTGTATTTTCATATTTTATCACCACAATTGACTATTGAGAAAAAAATTCCGATTTTTTTCAATTTAGTTTCATCACAAAAAAAAGGCAATAGATTTTCTGTTGACAGCAATGACTTAAACATTGTGTTACGTAACTATTACTCATTTGTAGCGAAACAAGGAATTTTCCAAAAATGTCTCTCACAAAACGTTGTTTGGCAGAATTTATCGGCACATTTTGGCTTGTTTTAGGTGGCTGTGGTAGTGCTGTTTTAGCCGCAGCCTACACAGCAGATGCTGCAAAAATCAGCGAAAATACTTCTTTTCCATTGGGGATTGGATTAGTAGGTGTATCTTTGGCATTTGGGCTTACTGTCCTCACAGGGGCTTATGCTCTTGGTCATATTTCTGGCGGTCATTTCAATCCAGCTGTTTCCTTTGGACTGTGGGCAGGTAAACGCTTTCCGGGATCTGACTTACTACCTTATATCGTTTCTCAAGTAATCGGTGCAGTTGTTGCTGCGGGCATTATCTACCTGATTGCTAGCGGCAAAGCTGGATTTACCCTGACTGGCTCCAACCCGCTGGCTACCAACGGTTACGGTACTCATTCTCCAGGTAGTTACACGCTGTTTGCTTGCTTCATTAGTGAAGTTGTGATGACTTTCATGTTTCTGCTGATTATTCTGGGTGTGACTGATAGCCGTGCTCCGAAAGGATTTGCACCACTGGCAATTGGTTTTGGACTCACTTTAATTCACCTAATTAGCATTCCTGTAACCAATACCTCGGTTAATCCTGCCCGTAGTACTGGAGTTGCTCTATTTGCGGGTGTAGAACTCTTTTCACAAGTCTGGCTGTTTTGGATAGCTCCGATCTTGGGGGCAATTTTAGCAGGATGGTTGTACGTAGCCGTCTTTAGTGAATCAAGTGTGGATGAACGGCAAAATATCAAAGAACTAGTCTAATTTTCTTAACAATCCCCTTACTGAACAAATTAACTAAGCGTTAGCGTTAATATCTTCAGTCAGGGGATTGACATCATATTTCTGATATAGCTCGTGTCTTAGAATAATTAGGGCAAAAACAGTGGAGTAATTTATTTAATAATTTGGGATTAGAATCACCGAAGATTATTCATATCTGTGGTTTGGGAATTAAATTCAATATCTATTTAAAATTATTTAAAATATATAATTTAATATGTTATGCCCGACTCTAAATTTACTACCCCTGTTGTTCAAGAATTACTTGACTCAGAATTATCTGAGCGATCGCTTATTCCTTCTTTGCAGGAGAAGATTCTCAGAATCCGCAACAGTCTCCGCCCTGGACAGCAGCAAATGGCTGATTGGCAATCTGGGCCTTTGGCGATTTCAGCCGTTCCTGGTGCAGGCAAATCTACTGGAATGGCGGCGGCAGCAGCGATCGCGATCGCCCGTCAATATGAGCGTTCATCTTCCCGTCGTCAGTTGGTAGTCGTTACTTTTACTCGCTCCGCTGCTGCCAATATTAAAGCGAAGATTCGTAAATTTTTAAGAGATGATTTATCTCTACCTCAAACAGGATTTTTTGTCTATACCCTACACGGTCTAGCGTTGAACATTGCCAACCGCCATTCTGATTTGTCAGGTTTGCAGTTAGAAAATGTCATATTAATTACACCAACCCAAAGTCACCGCTTTATCAGAACTGCTGTAGAACAATGGATTGTAAATAATCCAAATGTATATTTGCGGTTATTGGAAGGTCATCAATTTGATGGAGAAGAGACAGAAAGGTTGCGTCGTCAATCGGTGCTGCGAACAGAAGTATTACCAGAATTGGCTAATACGGTAATTCATGAAGCAAAAAGTTCTGGAATATCGCCAGAATTGTTGCGGGAGTGGAGTAAGCAAACCACAGATGAATATGCAATTTTGAGTGTAGCGGCGGGATTGTATGAGCAATATCAAAACTTAATGCGATCGCGTGATTTTATCGATTACGACGATATGATTTTAGCCGCACTGCGCGTTTTAGAAAACGACAGTGCCCGTCATATCGAGCAAAACCAAATATTCGCCGTCTTTGAAGACGAAGCCCAAGATTCTAGCCCTCTTCAGACGCAGCTATTAGAAATTTTGGCAAGTAATCGAGAATATGAGGGGATGAATACAGACGCGATGAATCGCGTCTCTACGTACTCCCCACTCAATTTAGTTCGAGTTGGCGATCCTAACCAAGCGATTAACTCCACATTTACTCCAGCCGATCCGATTTATTTCCGGCAATTTTGCGAAGAGTGCGATCGCATCGAACGATTGGCAACGATGGATCGAGCTGGTCGCAGTACTAGAATTATCATTGAAGCCGCTAACTTTGCCCTGAAATGGATCAATAATCAGTGGTTAGCAACAACCAAAACTAACAACAAACAACAGATTCCTGACAACCGACAAGTACCATTTCGCTTACAGACAATTCGCCCTGTGGAAGCTGGCGATCCTCAAGCTAACGCCAACCCCGCACCCGTAGGACGAGGATTAGAACTTTATACCCCACGTGACATCCATCACACCGTTGAATTGTTATCTCAAAGAGTAATTGAGTTATTTGGTGAAGATCCAACAAAAAATAGTGCCGCGATTTTAGTCCGAGAAAATCGTCAAGGACGATGGTTAGCAGAAGCTTTGACACCTCTGTGCAAAGAGCATAAAATTACACTTTACGATGTGGGAGAACGCGATCGCCGTTCCCATGTCCCCCAAGAGATTTTGGCATTATTGCAATTTTGCGATCGCCCTCACTCCCCCGATTACCTCAAAGCAGCCCTAGAAGCATTAGTACAGCGCCAATTAATTCCTACCCAAGACCTCAACGCCCTTGCTAGTCTCCCAGAAGAGTTTTTATATCCTGGCCCCCTAGCAGCACCCCAGCCAGAAACAGTACAAAAAGCTGCTCGCTTGTGTCGCAGCTTGCTCCGCGCTCGTTTGGAATTGCCTCTTTACCAGCTAATTTCTTTTCTCGCCTTGACCTTAAATTATGACCAGGCAGAATTAGCAACTGCTGATAAACTTGCAGAACGGGTAAACCAGCAGATAGCTGGCAATAGTTCGATGGGGGGAATGCTGTCAGCTTTAAGTGAAATTGTTAGTTCCGAACGGTTTGAACCAGTGGAAACCGAGGATTCGGAAGAACGTTATACCCGTCGCGGTCAACTGACAATTATCACTATGCATAAAGCTAAAGGGCTAGATTGGGACTATGTATTTCTTCCCTTTCTCCACGAAAACTTGATTCCTGGCAGATTTTGGGTTCCTCCCCAAAGCCAATTTTTAGGCGACTTTACTTTATCAGAAGTAGCTCGCGCTCAAATTCGCGCTACTCTCCACGAAGAATCCATCATACCGGATGTTAGTCAAGCATGGGAGGTGGCAAAAAATTTGAAAACATCTGAAGAGTATCGTTTACTCTATGTGGCCATGACACGAGCAAAGCTACTGCTGTGGATGTCTGCGGCGCAGAAAGCCCCTTTTACTTGGAGTAAACCGGAGAATTTACAAGAACAAGCGCCTTGTCCGGTGTTTCCAGCATTAAAACGCCAATTTCCTGAATTTGTGGTGAATTTAGCGGTAATGAGCAAATAAGTATAAGGAATGGGGCATTGGGCATTGGGCATTGGGCATTGGGCATTGGGCATTGGGCATTGGGCATTGGGCACAAGAAGCTGAGGGGCTGAGGGCAAAAATTTACTGCAACTTCTCCTCTGCTCCCCTGCTCCCCTGCTCCCTTGCTCCCCTGAAACTGAATTGAGAGTGCAACGTCAAACAAATTATGATTGCAATTGCAATATTATCTGTTCAATTTTTAACAATCAATACATAGTATATGAAATCCATCATCCAAGCATCTGCCGTAATTAAAAATACCTTCCAGTCACCTAGAGGAATATTCTTGACGCTGGTGTTGACAAGCTTGCTATCTTGTGGGTTTGGACTCGTTGAAAACAATTATGCTGGGGCTATACCTCGCTCAGACGCCATTAAACTATCCCAATCGCAAGCAAACGAGTTGCCGAAAGCGATCGCTAAAAAAATTTTAGGAGATGCATCCTTCCTTTCCGGTGTACGTAAACGGGAATTAGAGATTACCCAAGTCACATCGAAAACCTTTGGTAATCCCTGTGAGTTCAAATTTGGAGAAGTTTGTACTAGGGAATATAACCCCATTGAAGGCTGGGAAGTAGTTGTCAAAGTCCGCCAAGATTCGTGGACTTACCATGTAGATAAATCTGGAAAGCAAAGAATTTTAGATCCGAAAGTGAGTACTTCACAAACATTGCCCAAGGCGATCGCAGATGCAATTTTGAGCGATGCCTCAAGCCGTTCTGGGGTGGAAATTACTGATTTAAAGATTACTCAAACTACACCAAAAACCTTTGGAAATCTCTGCCAATTCAACTTTGGCGAAGTCTGCACCCAGCAGTACGACCCCGTGGAAGGTTGGGAAGTGATTGTCAAGGTTAAAGAGCAATCTTGGATTTACCATGTGAATAAATCCACTTCGCAAATAATTTTAGATCCCAAAGCCAACGCCACTGAAAAAAGTTCTTGAAGAAGATTGCAGAATTCAGAAGTCAGAATTCAGAATCAATATGCTGGCGCTAGCAGTCGGGTATTCAGACTCGTCAGGGAATTGTTATACCACCAAATCGTAGATTTGGTAAGATTTTAGACCCGATTATTCAGGCGATCGCGGACTTACTTTAAGGGTTCGTGCTAGCGTCTCCAAAGGAGAAGAAAGGTTTTATACTACGGTATCCACCATTTGTACAAAATTCTGACTCCTGAATTCTGACTCCTGACTCTTGACTCCTGAATTCTGACTCCTGACTCCTGAATAACGATCGCCGTTGGCTAAATCCTTTATTTAATTGCAGTTATAGCAATTTTAATAGTATATAATAATGGATCGTGTCGAATCAAAGCTAGACCATGCCTAAACTAAAGACTCGTAAAGCCGCGGCAAAACGATTCCGTGCCACTGGTAGCGGTAAAATTGTCCGTCGCAAAGCGTTCAAAAGCCACCTTTTAGAACATAAATCTTCCAACAAAAAACGTGATATGCGTAAGAGTGCGCTTGTACACGAACGCGATGAACTTAACGTGCGCTTGATGCTCCCATATTTGTAAGTATTTTAGGAAATAAATTATGACTAGGGTAAAACGCGGTAATGTAGCTCGCAAACGCCGCAATAAAATTCTCAAACTAGCTAAAGGTTTTCGCGGTTCCCATTCAACTTTGTTTAGAACTGCCAACCAACAAGTGATGAAGGCGCTACGGAGTGCCTACCGCGATCGCAAAAAGAAAAAGCGCGATTTTCGTCGCCTCTGGATTACTCGCATCAATGCTGCTTCCAGGCAACACGGCTTGAGTTACAGCCAGTTGATCGGTAACTTGAAAAAAGCTGATATCCAACTAAATCGTAAGATGTTGGCGCAATTAGCAGTCCTCGATCCAGCTAGTTTCGGCAAAATTGCTGAATTGGCACTTCAAGCTAAAGGATAAAGGTGGTGAGGGATGTATAACAGATGTAACAGACGGCAAACAATTACTCGGTTACATCTGGTATTATCCGCCACTATATTTTGGATTTTTTGCTTTTCTCTAGTGGGGACGGGATTAACTGCATTTGCTGCCGAAATGTCAGAAATTCAGCAGCGGGGCTATTTAAATGTTGCTGTGAAAGATAACTTGCGTCCCTTGGGATTTAAAGATGACAACGGGAATTTGCAAGGCTTAGAAATTGACTTAGCCAAGCGTTTGACAGTTGACTTGGTTGGTAAAGCCGAAGCTGTAAAATTTCAACCTGTAGCGAATCGCGATCGCCTTTCTGTAGTCTTAGACAAAAAAGTTGATTTTGCGATCGCTAGAGTCACAGCAACCGAGTCACGCTCCCGCGTAGTTAGCTTCAGTGTTCCCTACTATTTTGATGGCACTGTATTAATTACAAAAGATGCATCTGTGCAGCAGTTGAACGATTTAGCAAAACAAAAAATTGCCGTACTTTACAACTCCAGCACCATTCCTCAAGTGCGATACTATCTACCAAATGCCGAGTTAGTAGGAGTAAATTCTTATCAAGAAGCGCGAGAGAGAATAGAAAATAATGTCGCAATAGCCTTTGCCGCAGATGCTAGTGTTCTAAGCGGCTGGGTACAGCAATATCCTCAATATCGGTTACTGCCAACTAAGTTATCAACTGAACCCCTGTGCGTAGTAATGCCCAAGGGATTGCAGTACGATGAGTTAAGACGAAATGTGAATCAAGCGATCGCTCGTTATTTAGAAAAAGGTTGGCTCCAGCAACGCTCTCAATATTGGGGTTTACCGTAAGTTGGTCATTTGTCATTGGTCATTAGTCATTAACGAATAACAAAGGACAAATGACAAATGACAAATAACAAACTTTATAATATTTCTATTTGCAGTAATGGATAACAGTCTAGCCGTTGTTTATCTCTCAATTTTGGTGGTAATACTCACACTTGCAGCCGTGGGTGTTTTTCGCCAGATTTTCAAAACTCGCAAGGTTGAAGGCTCTTTTGCCAAGTTGCGAAAGAAGTTAGAGAAAGAAAAGGGTACGACTCAAGAATATTATGAGTTAGCCAGTATTTATTCAGAAAAAAAAATGTATTCTCCAGCGATCGCGCTATTTCAAAAAGCTCTCAAAGCTGCTGAAGATGAGGGAGAAGAAAATATTGCCCCTATCTACAACGGACTGGGCTATGTTTATTTTACCCAAGAGCAATATGACTTAGCAATTCGTCAATACAAAGAAGCTCTTAAGTCTAAACCAGACTACGTGACAGGATTGAATAATCTCGGTCATGCCTACGAGAAGAAAAAATTAAATACTCAGGCGTTACAAGCTTACGAAGAAGCACTTAAATTTGCTCCAAATAACTCTATTGCTAAACGTCGTGCTGAATCTTTACGTCGTTTGGTTTCGGCGTAAGATAAGCATAATACCCGAACCCCCACCCGCAAGCTTACCGTGTATACACAAGTCTGAAATAGCTCAAAAATCACGTTTTTACCCCACCCTAACCCTCCCCTTATAAAGGGGAGGGAACTAGATTTGTTTCTTGTTTCCCCCCTTTATAAGGGGGGATTAAGGGGGGTAATTCGATTTGTGTGTACACTGTAGCCCCGCTTGCGGGGTGGGGTTATTTTATAATTAATTTCGCTTTAGCCTCTTAATTTATCGGTTTTCAATCTTAGGTTTGGAAATAGATAACTATAAGTCTTTTGTAAAAATGTAAAAGATGATTAAGCGGTTAAAGCGTTTTTTATGGCTAGCTATTGCCATCATTGTTGTCATTTCTATCTCAATCGGATTAATAGAAACATTGACGGCTCAACAGCCTTCGATTTCCCATCCTCTCACTTCACTAACTGAGGTAGAAATTAACACAGCTGTTTCGGTCATCCAAAGAGAAAAAAATTTGAGCGAAATGGCAGCTTTTCCTCTTATTGCTTTACAAGAACCAGATAAAGAAGAAGTTCTAAATTTTACACCTGGTAAAGTCTTTGGGCGAAAAGCTTTTTTGGTAATCTATGAACGTTCAGAAAACAAAACCTTTGAAGGAATTGTCGATCTCAAAAGCAAAACCTTAAGTTCTTGGAAAGAAATACCGTCTGTTCAACCTGCGATCGCTAATTCAGAATATGAACTAGCAACTCAGGTAGTTAAAGCCGATCCCCGATGGCAAAAAGCGATGCAAAAGCGGGGAATTACCGATTTTGAGCAAGTTAAAATCAGTTGGTGGGCACCAGGAATTCTCAGCGAACAGGAAGAAGTAACAGGTAATCGTCTTTGTCGCGGTTTATCTTACTACAAAGGTAAAGGTTGGAACTATTACGGTAGTCCGATTGAAGGAGTTTTAGCAACAGTCAATTTGAATACGGGTAAAATAGCCAGTTTTGTTGATAGAGGAAACATACCTTTTTCTCAAGAAAACTGGGATTACGACCTCAAATCCTTGGGTAAATTACTGTCACCACTTAAAGCATTAAAAATACTCCAACCTAATGGTAGAAGTTTCCAGATCGAAGACAATGAAATTAGCTGGCAAGGTTGGAAGTTTCGCTATTCAATGCATCCTCGCAATGGATTAATGCTCTACCAAGTGACACACAAAGACGGGGAAAATATTCGACCAGTTTTATACCGCGCTAGCCTCTCAGAAATGGTAGTACCTTATGGCAATCCTGAGCCTACTTGGTCGTTTAGAAATGCCTTTGATGTTGGAGAATACAACTTAGGTTTACTAGCAAATACGATGAAATTAGGTAAAGAAATTCCCGAAAATGGCTTGTTGTTAAATGCTGTATTTGCTAATGAGCAGGGAGAACCTTATCAGATACCAGGGGTTATCGGTATCTACGAACGCGACAACGGAATGCTGTGGAAACATTATGAATATAATACTCAGCGTAATGATGTCCGTCGCAGTCGAGAATTAGTGATGAAGATGACGGTAGCCATTGACAACTATGATTACAGCATTAATTGGATCTTTCACCAGGATGGGACTTTGGAAGTCCAAAATGAATTAACGGGTATTGTATTGGCGCAGGGAACGGCTGCCCAAAAGCAATCTGATGATGATTCTTATGGTCGGTTAATTGCTAAGAATATCTTTGGAGTAAATCACCAGCATTTTTTCAACTATCGCCTAGATTTTGATGTTGATGGTCAGGCGAATTCTGTGATGGAAATGAATGTGAATGCTTTGCCGATGGATGATAAAAATATTTTAGGAAATGCGATCGCACTTGCAGAAACTCCGCTAGCCAAAGAAACCGATGCTGTGCGCGATTTGGACATGAAAAGCAGTCGAGAATGGATGATTGTTAGTGCAGACAAAAAGAATGCTCTCGGTACTGCACCCGGATATATGCTGATGCCTGAAGGAAACTCGATATTTTTCCCTGTGGAAGGTTCAAAAATCCGTCAACGGGCAGAATTTGCAACTCATCACCTCTGGGTAACAAAATATAAACCCACTGAACTTTATGCTGGGGGCGATTATCCCAACCAGACAAAACCCGGACAGGGTTTACCAAAATATATTGCAGACAATGAGTCTTTGCTGGGTGAAGATATCGTACTGTGGTACACAATGGGCGTAACTCATGTTCCGCGATCGGAAGATTGGCCGGTGATGCCTGTTCATGAAGTTGGCTTTAAGCTAGTCCCTAGAGGATTCTTTAGCCGTAATCCAGCGATAAATTTGCCTGAGTAAAATATTTGTTGGCTCAAGTTTCCTGCCTTCAGGTTTTTTGTTATGTCTAAAGGCGGTAACTTGAATGCTGATAAACTTATATAGTTCAAACATTGGCACTGGTTAAAATAGGATATCTAATGAATTTTCCAGAAATTAATATTCCCGGTGATGGAACACTGCACGCTCGTTTAATTACTTCCTTGGGTGAAATTGTAGTTCGTTTGGAAGAAGAGCGAACTCCCAACACCGTCAAAAATTTTGTCGGTCTAGCAACCGGAACAATCGACTGGAAAGACCCGAAAACTGGTCAATCTGGTAAGGGAACTCCAGCTTACGATGGCGTTCGCTTTCATCGGGTCATCCCTAATTTTATGATTCAGTGTGGCGATCCTCTGAGTCGTTATCTAGATACAGCCAACCGATGGGGTACTGGCGGCCCGGGATATAAATTTGAAGATGAGTTTCATCCTGACTTGAGACACACTCGTGCAGGTATCCTGTCGATGGCGAATGCCGGACGCGGTACTAATGGTTCGCAATGGTTCATTACAGAAGCACCAACACCTCACCTTGACAATAATCACAGTGTTTTTGGTGAAGTTGTCCAAGGTTTAGATGTAGTTAGCAAAATTGCGAATGTGCCTACAACTAGAGATCGTCCGAATCAAGAAGTAGTGTTACAAAAAGTAGAAATTTTTCGGCAGTAATTAACACCTTGGTTTGTAGTAAGCACTTTAGTGCTTAGAGGATGTTTGAAAAGTCATGATTGATGTATAAAATATTTTTTACCCCACCCTAACCCTCCCCTTATAAAGGCCTACCGTGTATACACAAGTCGAGTTGGCAATCAAATCAACGAAAAACAACGGAAAATTTTTTTTAAAATCTTTGATTTTCCGTTAGGACTCTATCAATAAGCTGACACTATTGATAATCAGTTTGCTGAACTCAATACCTTGCCTACCAAGGCTTGTATCTTACCAGGCAATGATTTTAGGACTTGTGTATACACCGTAGGCCTCAAGGCAGGGGTAAATCCAGAATTTCCTGAACAAGGAACCCCACAAGGGGGAGTGGTCAGCTCATTACTAGCAAATATTGCACTCAACGGGATTGAGAGTATCCACAGATACCACTCTCAATATTGTGAGGGTAGAAGGATTACACCTAAAACATCGGCAGATAGAATTGTCGAGCCATCAATCCGATACGCGGATGACATGGTTATTATACTCCGAACCGAAGACGATGCGACAGAGATACTTGAAAGAATCAGCGAGTTCCTCCGCAAACGCGGAATGAATGTAAGCCAAAAGAAAACCAAAGTTACCGCCGCGACAGATGGGTTTAACTTCCTCGACTGGCACTTTAAAGTCCAGAAAAACGGAAAGTTCAGATGTATTCCCTCTGTGGATAATTTCAAAGCATTCCGTAAGAAAGTAAAACACATCGTCAACAACTCGAATTATGGTGCTACCACAAAGGCTGAGAAATTAGCCCCAATAGTGAGAGGTTGGAGAAACTACCATAAGTTCTGCAAGATGGACGGGTCGAGAAACTCGTTATATCACATCCAAAAAAGAGCTTATACGGTATTCAACAAGGAAACCAAGCAAAACCGCTACTCTAGCAAGAAATTACTAGACAAGGCATTCCCAGCAGTTTCCCACTCCGAAAACAAACACATTTCTGTCAAGGGAACTAAATCACCTTACGACGGAGATACAGCCTACTGGAGCGAACGCAAAAGTAAGCTCTACGATGGCGAAACTTCTATTGCTCTTAAGAAGCAAAACCATAAATGTGCTTCCTGCGGCTTAAAGCTCATCGATGAGGAACGGGTTCACCTACATCACATCGACGGAAATCACACCAACTGGAAGAAAAATAATCTTGAAGCAATTCACGAGAGTTGCCACGATTACATACACATGAGCAAAAGCGCAAGCTAAGAACATCGAAAGCCGTGTACACGGAAACGGGTACGCACGGATCTAACTGAGAGGTGCAGGGAATAATATCCCTCATCGACTCAACCGAAGAACATTCTAAACAATCTTCGCTTAATCATTCAACCTTTTACTTTGTTTAACTTAATATATCCTTGGTTAACATTGCCCTGTAATAATTGTTGGAAACTGCTAGCAGTGATATTGTCATCACCATTACTACTTCTGACTGTAGTCACGCCGTAAATACTATTAATATAAATGTTGTCATTTCCATTGGCTGTATCTATGTTAGTTTCGCCATTATGTGTGCTTTCTACAGTCAAAACATCATTACCCAAACCTGTTTTCACATTCAGTTTCTCAAAACTACCATAGTTAATCCATCCACCCATTCCTAAGCCACGAATTTGGTTATCTCCAATCGTGGCAATGTTATCTTTGGTATCTCCAGAGCCATCGATATTGAGAATATCGCTACCAATACCACCACTGATGGTGAGGTTATTGGCAATATCATCTAATAATTGTTGAGAACTGCTAACAGTGATATTGTCATCACCATTACTACTTCTGACTGTAGTCACGCCGTAAATACTATTAATATAAATGTTGTCATTTCCATTGGCTGTATCTATGTTAGTTTCGCCATTATGTGTGCTTTCTACAGTCAAAACATCATTACCCAAACCTGTTTTCACATTCAGTTTCTCAAAACTACCATAGTTAATCCATCCACCCATTCCTAAGCCACGAATTTGGTTATCTCCAATCGTGGCAATGTTATCTTTGGTATCTCCAGAGCCATCGATATTGAGAATATCGCTACCAATACCACCACTGATGGTGAGGTTATTGGCAATATCATCTAATAATTGTTGAGAACTGCTAACAGTGATATTGTCATCACCATTACTACTTCTGACTGTAGTCACGCCGTAAATACTATTAATATAAATGTTGTCATTTCCATTGGCTGTATCTATGTTAGTTTCGCCATTATGTGTGCTTTCTACAGTCAAAACATCATTACCCAAACCTGTTTTCACATTCAGTTTCTCAAAACTACCATAGTTAATCCATCCACCCATTCCTAAGCCACGAATTTGGTTATCTCCAATCGTGGCAATGTTATCTTTGGTATTTCCAGAGTCATCGATATTAAGAGTATCGCTACCAATACCACCACTTATGATTAAAGTAGCGTCAATGTTGTCGAGAAGTCCGGCGATATTTGGGTATTTACTACCAACATTAATTGTATCGTTGCCTGCTTTTGACCAAACATAAGTTTGACTATCTATTCTACGAATGTTAAAGATATCTGGATCTTTATCGCTGTAAATTTCCGTCCATTGGGAATAAATAGCACCAAAAATATTGACTAAACTACCGTTGGCATCCTGATTATTATCATCGGCTTTAATCACAACATTTTGACCAGCAGTGATTGTGGCAGTGGTATTAATTTGGAAGTTATCGCCAACTGAAAAGTTAATGTCCTTTGCTGCACTAACGTTAGCACTATCTATTAAGAGGAGACTTTCATATTGGCTAGTCGTTTCTGTAACTGTTATTTGAATGGAATCTTTAGCACTAACAACTTGTTTGATGTTTAGCCCACCAGCTACCTCAGTGAGATTAATATAACCTCCTGTCACCACATCAAGTAAGCCTTTGATTGTAGTAGTATTACCATCGATATTGGTGAGACTATCGTCATTTAAAAACGAAGTATTGCTAACAAAATCGGTATTACCTTTAATGTTAGTGGTAGTTGTGCCAGCATCAATAATTATGTCGTTGCCAGCAACAATCTTAGTGAAGTCATAAAGTGCAGAGACAGCTGTATCTGATGCATCCGTGGTTTGTTGAATCAGCAGGTTAACATCTCCTGTATTAGCTGTCATTTTTGCAACATTCACTGTGACAGGATTGCTATTTAGCTGTTTTGCAGTTAAGTCAAGGAAAATGGAGTTTTGTGCTTGTATTTGTAAATCGATATTACTAGAAGGTACGTCTACCGTAACAGGGTTATAACCTTGCTCGATCTGCGCTACAATCCTTTGTGCATCTGTACCGATGCTACCATTGAGAGCTGTTAATGTGAGGTCACGGGTAATAATTTTTTGGTCAGCGCCACTACTCAGAATACTACCACCACTGTAGAGAACAGTGCGATCGTGAGGGCTATTTATTGCACCTTGGAGAATTAGATTAGAATTACCGTTATTTTCAATGGTAATAACGGTGGGATTTACAGGAAGTGGATCTTGGGGAGCTATGTTGCTAGTTGCAATGGTTTTACTATTAACATTGACTCGATCGTACTTAATCTCTGGTAGTCCGACTAAATTAATTACAGATATATTATTGATGACAAGATTGAGATTAGAGTTATTTTCAATTTGCACTGTCTCATAGGCTGGATCGACAACGGTATATTTTCCTTTATCAATAAACGCTCCATTGTTAAACATTTCATTACTGCGCTGGGTAATGATAAAATTCACGCCACCAACTTTGACATTCTCAATGTCATTGATAATAACTTCTGTAGCAGTGACTTTAGCAATTATGTTATCGCTTTGCTGAGTAATATTGCCGTTTTTGTCAACAATTAGAACGGGGTTAACATCGCGTCTATCTAAAATGACAGTTGAATTGAAATCAATGATTGGTGTAGGTTTATAGTTTTCTTCTTTATCTTCCGAACCAAAGTCCATTGTGATGGTAAACAAACCAAGATCGAGTTCCCAGGCTTTATCACTGTGGGCATTTGTGGTTTTATTGAAAGTTTCAAAATCAGTTTTAACATTCAGGGTATTGACTTGAATGCTGGAAGTGCTATCTGTCCAAATTTTGGCAGTGATAGGCATAATATTGGTGGCATCAGAATCTGTATCTCCACCGAGTCCATCACAATCTGCCAGAGCGATCGCATTACTGCTAACTGTCTTATACTGAGCATCAAGGGTAACAATATCGCCTTTAAGATTGGCACCTGAGCCAAGATTTACTATTGCATCAGTACCAGTTAAATCTACCTTGGCATGGGCATCAATGTTACCAATTAAGCCTGCACCTTCTGATTCAGAGCGAGATTCTACCTTGAGCCTATCAACAGTAGCTTCAACGGTTAAATTACGCCCTTCTAAACGAGCATTCGCATTAATATTTGTAGTGTTACTGCCGTCAAATTTAATACTGCTACTTGCATCGGCATCAGCATAGAAACCAACACCATCACCAACGGCTTTCACATTTGCGTCTGTGTTACTAGATGAGCGAACCAGCAAAGCATCATTAGAAACTATCTTGGCATTGTCTTGAATTGTAGTCGTAGTATTGTGGGTGATATTAGCATGGGCATCAGAATCAGCAAAAGTAATCACTGAACCTGCGCCACCATAACTGCGAACACTTAGGGTTTGGTCTGATTGTCCAGTAATTTCTACATTACCATCAGCTTTAATTTGGGCAGAATTACCGACGTAAGTATTATTTGTGTTATTGATATTAACATTAATTTCAGACGCTCCAACAGCGATCGCGCCGGCAATATCGGCATCAGTAGCACCTGTGATAGCTACGCTAGACACACCAGTAATCGAGACATTGCCTGTAGCAGTGATGGCAGTGCGATCGCCGACATAAGTTGTCATCGTTGGAGTAATATTAAGAGTGGTTTTTGTTCCAGTACCACCCACCAGAGCGCCAGCTGAAGCTTGAGAAGAGGCTGAAAATTTATTATCCCCTTGACTGGGTACAGTTGCAGCTACCCCAGAAGATAAGGAATGTTGGCTTCCTGTTGCTGTAGCATTATTCAAATCAAAGTGAAGGTTATGTTCGCCTATGGAAGCACTGGTTAAATCAATAGCGTTATCTTTGCTGAAGAGGTAATTTGTTCCTGTTCCCGTTAATCCTGTTTTATCTAAGGTTAACGCCATTCCTCCTTTGGTTGCTGCTAATTGGAAATTATTGGTATTGGCTCCAACTACATAATAGGTTTTGCCTGCTTCTAATCCCTGCACGCTGACAGCAGTAATTTTATGGCTAGTACCTTGAGATGCGCTAGTCAGATCGATATCTGCTCCGCCTTTTGTTGCTGACAGCTTAAAGTTATTGTCATCTACTTTCTTGACAAAATATTTTTGTCCGTTAACTAAACCGCCTATAGCTGCACCAACAGTACTGTAGATTACTTCTTCACCGTCGTCGAACCCGTGTTTAGCAGAATTAATCGTATTTTTATCCTTAATATCTGCTTCTAAGTTAAAGATATTGTTTTGACCTTTAGCATCCTGGGGAATGGTATTGACTACGGTAAACTGAGCCGAACGAGATTGATAGGTAATTGCATCGCCATTGTTAAAGCCGTGAGCGTTGATTGTAATTTGATTACTAGTGATATCTGAGAGTTTTGCTCCTTGGGTAACTTGCGGTTCCGGCCAAGTTGGTACTAGTTGAATTGTTTTACTATCAAGTACTTTGACATAGTAACTAGTTCCTGAAGTTAAACCACCAATTGCTGCACCACCCACTGCTTCATATATAACTTGCTGCCCATTCTGAAAAGCATGATTGTAACTAAATTTGATCGTATTAGCTTGTACATTAATTTGGGATGCGTCGAACTCACTACCGAGTTTTATTGTTTGGTTGTCAACTTTGATGACTTGATAGTTTGTGCCGTTAGCTAATCCGCCAATATCAGTACCGCCTCCATTCAGGTAAACTATTTGCTCTCCAGTTTGCAAGCCGCTATCTTTGCCTAAATTGATGGTGTCTTTTGCGTTATTCACTGCATTAGCGGGATTAAATGACGTATCTTCCGTACTTACGGGTTTTCCTAAGCGACTTTGGACAGTGATGTTGTTGGCATTGATAACTACATCTGTTCCCACATGAGTATCAATATTGGGATTAGAGTTAACTTCAGCGATAGAAACACCTACAGCCAATAACCCAGCACTAACCCCTTTGGCTTCGGCATCTCCATCAATTGTGACATCGGAAATAATTTGTAGATCCTTGGCAACTTGAATATGAGCGTTATTGTCAACATAGGCTTTAACAGTGGGGCTAACGCTAGCGGTAGGCACTGAGCCACTACCGGCAGCAATACCACCAGATGCTGCTTGAGCAACAGATGATACCGCTTCTTTGGCTGTTGCATTGACGTTGAGGTTATTCGTATTTTGGATTTTTATGCCATTACCGAGATAAGCTTGAGTAGTTCCCGTTTCTTGAGCATTGGCAATCACCACCCCAACAGCAAGCGCCCCCACAGATGCACCCCAACTTTCTACTTTTACATCGGAAGATGAACCAGCCAGCACATTAACATTATTAGCTTGGTTGATAATTGCCCCTGCACCGATATAGGCAGTGGTATTGTTTTGGGAAGTCAGGTAAGAAACTGCTGCACCTAATCCTACCGCGCCAGCAGCACCAGCGATCGCTTGCACTTTGCTAGAATCAACCAATCCCTGCGCCTGAACGAAAATATTACCACCCGCTGTTAAATTCGTATTTGCACCGATATAAGCCGAGGTATTATGAGTAATATTGCCAATACCTACAGAACCACCTACTCCCAAAGAGCCACCAAATGCAACAGCACCCGATGTAATACCTAGTTTGGTGGTCTCATCGGACAGGATGTTAATTTGCCCCCCAGCAGTCACTGTGCCAGAAATAAAGGCGGTTGTACCTTGAATGCCACTAGGACTACTAGATAGGTTATTAATAATTCCTTTGTTAGTCTGGATATTGCTCTTACCAGAACTATCTTTACCCATGCTATCCATGTCAGACAATTGACTACTGACTTTATCCTTGGTATCATTAGCAGCTTTTAGGGCATCACCAGACATTCCCGCACTGACATTGACAACGGAGACTGCACCAGAGACTCCTAGCCCCAGACCACCAGATGCAGCAACTACAAGGGAATTAACTTCTTTTGTGGTTTTTGCAGATATGTCCACATCCTGGAGAGCGTTGACTGTTGCATTATTGATATAAGCAAAAGTGCTATTTTTTACAGTTGTGACATCAATGGTTGCCCCAACTCCAGCACCTCCAACTGCTGCGGCTCCCGCTTTGACATCGACTTTACTATCATTAAATGCCTTGACAAAAACGCTTTGTTGCCCGTTGGCTCCGGTATTACTACTATTAATTAAACCGCCATTGATGTATGCTTGGGTTGTATCATTGAATGAATTTACAGCGATCGTTGCGGCCAAACCTAGCGCACCAGCAGAACCAGTACCAATCTTCACCTCTAGATTTTCTTTACTAGTGGCAATCACAGCCAAACCGCGCATCTGTTCAGTATTTACATTACCATTAGCTAGAGGTACAGTAAGGCTGTTGTTACCTAAAGCATTGACATTCGCAGCGCTGAGATAAGCCTTGGTACTGTTATTCAGGTTATTGACAACAATGGTTGCACCTACACCTACTAAACCTGCACTGACAGTACCACCCTTAGTCGTCATGCTATTAACAGAATTAGCCAAAACGCCCACACTACCATTAGCTGTGAGATTACCACCTTGAATATAGGCTAAGACATTATTACTCATTTCATTGACAGCTACGGAACCGCCTAACCCAACATACAGACCCCCAGAGCCACCAGCAGCAACGGTTTCAATTGTCCCTTTGCTATCGGCACTAATGAGAACATTACCAACTGTATTAATAGTTGAATCTTGGCTATAAGCTTTAATAGTATTGCCAATGTTGTTGTAAGCGACAGATGCACCAATTCCAGCAGCCCCCAGACCTACACTGATTTGTCCGGCAAAGGATTTAATCGTTGCTTCATCTCGAGCTGCAATTTCTAAGCTATTGGCGGATATATTGGCATTGTTGGTGTAAGCGGCGAAGCTATCAGTAATATTATTAACTGAGACAGACCCGGTTAACGCTACCTGACCGGAAACGGAAGCACCTGCTGATAAACTCTCAATACTTCCTGTTCCCGTTGCTGAGGCTTTAATTTGTCCAGCAGTAGAAGTTACACTACTATCACTAATATAGGCTTGAGTTGTACTACTGGAATTATTCACTGCCACAGCTGCACCAATGGCCGCAGTTCCCGCCCCACTGATTTGACCGGCTAGGGATTGAATGGTGGCGTTGTTGGTAGCTAGAACTTGAACATTTTGTTGTGCTTGGACAGTGGCGTGATTGCTGATGTAAGCGGTAGTAGCGGTGTTGATATTATTAACTGTTACTGAGCCACCAACGGCTGCTGTTCCCGCTCCGGCTCCTCCAGCAGTGATGTTAGCGATGTTAGGTGCAAGGGTGGCTTGGACTGTCACGCCATTATTGGTAGATGTGACTTGAGAACCGCTGATGTAGGCTTGAGCTTGGTTTTTGACATAGTTAGTGGAAACTGATGCACCTACTCCAGCTGTACCGCCAACAGAGACTTGACCAGCGATCGCTTTAATAGTTGAATTGTCACTAGCTAAAACATTGATGAGGTTAGCAGCGTTAACTGTTGCATAGTTGCTAATGTGGGCATCAGTAATGGTGTTAATGATATTCACCGAAACTGAACCGCCAACGGCGGCTGTTCCCGCTCCAGCGCCGCCAACAGCAATAGATTCGATGCTAGCAGTTGATGTGGCAGTCAAACTAACCTGATTGTTAGATGCTGTAACGCTGCTATTCTCAATGTAAGTAGATATGGTGTTGTCTAGGTCATTGACTGCTAGAGATATTCCGACTGCGGCTGTCCCACCACCGGCTATGTTCCCAGCTAGTGATTGAATAGTAGAATTATTATTGGCAGACAGGTTAATTCCTGTACCTGCAACATTTGAGCCATGAGTGATATAAGCTTGCGTACCACCGCCAATAATGTTAATCGAAAAAGATCCAGAAACAGCGGCTGTACCAGTGGTAGCTGCTCCACTCGCAGACAGAGATTTGATAGTGCTTGTAGAATTAGCTGCTAAGGTGACGATACCTGTAGCATTAACTTTACTATTGTCAATGTATGCCTTGGCTTGATTACTAATATAATTAACAGCGATCGCCGCTGCTACTGCTGCTGTACCTGTTGAAAGACCAACACTTCCAGCTAAAGATTCAATTGTCGAACTGTCTTTACCAATAATGTTGAGATTTGCAGCCTGAATTTGGGAATTACCTTCAATACTGGCTTCACTGCTGTTATCAATGGTATTGACAGAAATTGAACCTCCCAATGCAAAAGTTTTTGCAACTCCTCCACCAATGGTGATTGAGGAAATTTCTGAAGCGGTTGTGGCCTCTAAGTTAACGTCGCTTTGAGAGGTGACAGTAGAGCCAAAAATATAAGCGCGATTACGATTGCTAATTTGGTTGATACTGATAGCTGCACCAACACCCGCAGTTCCTAAAGAAATCCCGACACCGCCGGCTAGAGCTTCAATATCATCATTCGCAAGAGATTTAATTTCTACTTTGCCACCAGAAGTAATTGTGGAATTAGCAATATTAGCCTCTAAAGTACCATCAATGATGTTAACAGCAGCAGAACCAGCCAAGCCTAAATCTTTTCCTCCCGCTAGTCCTAAAGCGATGGTTTTAATAGTCCGATCTGAGTTGGCAGCAACCGTTAAGCTGTTAGTAGTGGACAGGGTTGAACCTGTGATATAGGCGCGGGTGCTATCATTAATACCGTTATAAGCCAATGCTGCCCCAAAGCCATTTTCTTTTGATGCTCCGACTGCGCCTGATAGCGATTGGATTGTGGCATTATTATTAGCTGTAACCGTAATTGCACCAGTGGGAGTAATTGCTCCCATTGCTTGCTGGGTATTAACAACAGATGCTTCTGTAGTTCCATTGATGATATTGACAGAAACAGTACCCGCTCCTCCTAATTGTCCGCTTGATGCAGCGATCGCTCCACTTAAAGCTTGAATTTCAGTGTTATTCTCAGCCAGGACATCTAGCTTACCGCCATAGTTTAGGGTCGAGTTCTTCAGGGTTGCCTTGATATCATTGTTAATGATGTTCACCCCAATTGCCGCACCAACTCCGGCTCGTCCGCCATAGCCTATAGCCCCTGCGATCGCAAAAATATCCGAGTCATCCTTAGCTTTAACTAATATATCAGTCAGTAAAACTAATACACCGCCGTCAATGTAGCTTTCTGTAGTGTTCGTGAGATTATTAACGGAGACTGAACCAGCGATCGCAGTTCCTTGTGTTCCGGGCGCACCAGAACCTCCCGCAGCAATTGAGAAGATATCTCCAGTACGATTTGCTGCTAAAGTTAGAGAATTAGCTGTCAAGGAAAGTTGCTCGCCTGCGATCGCATTTTTGCCGACAATATAAGCTTTAGTTTCACCAGAAACGATATTGACAGCAACAGAGCCAGCAATTCCTGTAGAAGAAGCATTAGGTTTAGAAACAAAGGAAGCTGAACCAGAAATCGTAAACAAATTAGTATCATTATCAGCTTCAATGGCTACATTACCCAGAGTGGTAACTGTTCCAGCATCATTAATGTAAGCTAAAACATTGTCATTAATCAGATGAATTGACACATCCCCAGAAATACCAATTCCTGATTTACCTTGATTGCCCTGATCGTTGGTAACATTTTTACTACCAGCAGTATCTTTGGGTGCAGCTTCCGGTACTTCTGGGCGTTTTTCAATGCCATCTATGGGGTTGCCTGTTTCTGATGACTTGTTAATCAGATTAATATCAACAGGATCGTCTGTCTCAGCACTAGGATCTGATGATGACATTCCAGGAGTTGCTTCCACTTTTGGGCCTGGTTCGACTGTCTTTGGTGTCGGTTGGGTAATGACTGCTGCTGCTAAAGAAAGGGTGTAAATATCTCCTTCTGCGAGGGCTTTAATATTAATATCTCCTTTGACATTAATATTAGTACCAATCCCAGGTGCTAACTCAGCACTATTACCAATTAAAGCTTGTACTTCGCGTTCAATATTATGAACACCCACAGACATACCAATCCCGGTATTACTACCTCGGATTACGCCACCGACAAAATTCCAGTGATCTGTTTCATCTTGAGCGATAATATCCAATCCACCACCCGTAACAATTGCACCACTACCTAACTGAGCAATAGTACGGTTATATTGCAAGTTGACTACCACTGAACCAGCAATACCAAATTCTTCAGCTATACCACCAGAAAGGGCTACTACTGTACTAAAAATATCGGTATTAGCTTTGAGGCTGAATTTTTGACTATCACCTGTGTGAATTTTTGCACCATCTTTGACAATCGCTTCGGTATTATTGTCAGCCATTAAGAAGAAGACTGAACCGCCAACACCTTTTCCTCCTGATGAATTAGAACCTATTAACCCAAGCGGATCGCCCGTAATATTAATCAAGGTCATATCCGTCTTAGCTTTGACAGCGACAGATTGATCGGCGTTACGATATACCTGTTTTTGGTTAATTTCTACACTAGAGCCAATAATCGTTTGATTAGTATTATTAAAACTCAAAACATTAATTGAGCCGGAAATCCCTGTTTGTTCAGCCTGGGAAGCACTTTTTGTCCAAGAACTCCAGGGTTTAATTTTATGGGGTGCTTGAATACTTACTACTGTATTAATCCCATTAAAAATATCCGTATTTGCTGTGAAAAAATCTGTAAACCAATTTGCTACTTCTGAAGAATCGACGGAAACACTGATATCGGTTAAATCAGCATCTTTCCAAGCAAAAGGATAAGAAATTTCTGATTGAATTGCTAAATTTCTACTAGCGTCAAGTTTTGCACCATCAGCTATTTCCGTTTTGACATCACTATCATAAAAACCAACACTAACAGAGGCACTAATAGCAGTTTCTTTAGATGGCGCTTCTACTCCTTTAGCTTTATCAGCATCAGATACTTTTTCTAAAGCGGTAATTGCTTCAATTTGGGTGATGGATTGATGGAAACTGTTAACTTCTAAATCTTGATTTGATTCTAACTTTGCCGTAGAACCAATTTTAGCAGTAACATCATGGTTGGCATAGGTGACAGCTAAAGCACCTGCAATCCCCCAACTTGAGCTACTTCCAGTGTTATTAGTGTCTGTACCAGGAAAAGCCTTTTGACTCAGTTTTTTACCTGTACTTGGTTTTTGTACTTGATCACCAGCTTTAACTTTCTCATCTAAATCTTTTTGGTTTTGAGCAGCTTGCGCTTCTGATGAGTTTTTTAATTTATCACCTACTGTAGTTTTGACTTGCGAAGTGATAGCAGAAGTGTCAAAGTTAATAATTTTATTGAGAAAAGTATTGTTAAAAATGCCTGAATCTGCTTGAACAATATCGGTACTTTCTAAGTTGGCTTTTACGCCTACTCCTACAGTTCCCAAACCTTTTAAAGCATGGAGATGATGACCTGTTCCGGTTTTATCATCTTTATTAAAAGAAATATTCTCTTTCGCTAATGCACTGGCCCTAGAATCTGCCAATCTAATTTGAGTAGAACTATCAACAATTACATAATAAACTTCGTCGTTAACTAAGCCACCAATGGAGTCATTATCAATATCTTTATCAGGAAATTCGCTATTTTTATAAACTACTGCATCTCCAGTTTTAAAATTATGGGGTTGAAGTAGTTTAATTGTGCTTAGATTATCATCAAGAAGATTATTATCATCTAAATTAATAATAATATCTGCTGTTGAACCTTGAGCTTTAATTGTGCCATTTACTTCAGTTCTAATATCAGATTGAGAAATACCAAGCCCCAATGACGTACCGGCAGTTCCATCTTTATAAACATAAGCACGTCCGGCTGCTTGATTATAATTGTTACCTATCGCTAAAACATTAGCATTACCACCTGCCGTAATTACTGCGCCTTGAGCAACATTAGTATAGGAATTAGCTTCTGTATAAGAAATACCAAAAGCCATAGCTTTATTATCTTTGCTACTGGGTTTAATTCCTAAATTTTGGCTAGTGCGACTATCAACGTTTGACTCCGTAAAAGCATCGGATAAAATGCTAACATTTTTCTGAGCACTAATAATGACATTTTCACCAATAGTAGTTTCAGCTTTAGTAATAGCAACACCTAAGCCAAAGCTAAATTTTTTCAGAAAAGAATCATTAGAATCTGAAATATCAACTTCTGAATCTCCTCCTATTACAGCAATGTCAATTTTAGCATTGGTGTATGATTCTAAGTTAACATTGCCACTACCAATAATTTGCGAGTTATTACCAATATGGATGATGGATTCAGCTTTTTTGACTTTTGCCATCACCGGGAGACCTAAAATCAAATCTGCTAAGGTTCTAATTCCTGATGCGGTAAATTCTTGGAGTAAATTTGCCTGTTCAGTTGTGCCACCTGTATCAGTACTTAAATTAATATTATTGCCTTTTAAAATCGTGCTTTGACCAACAATAATCCGAGAATCATCAAAGCTACCAAATAAACCTAAATCAGTCAAGAAAGCAGCAGGGTCGTTGCTAGGAATCCAAAATTTTGTTGCCTCAATATTAATGTCTCCGCCCTGATAACTAACATTATTAACGTCTGCTAATAATTGAACATTATCTTTAATATAAATTTCTTTACCTTTAAGGGTAATATTGCCTGAGTTAGCATTAGTATTACGGCTCGAAATAATAACACCATTATTGATATTTATTTCTCTGGCATCAACATTAATATTTCCTCCAAAAGTAGAAGTATTGCCAGAGAAGGTAACTGCATCATCGTAGCGATCGCCTTCAATGACTAAATCAAATTTATGAGAAATAGTCAAACCACTTAAGTTGATATCAATGCGATCGCCATCTAGTGCATCTTTATCTGTAGTGATTTTAAATTTACTAATTGAACTAATACCTACTTTGACGGTCTTAGCATCAACTTGAGTAATTCTATCACCACTAATATTAATATTTTCTACCGTATCCTTAATTAGTAGTTCATTACTATCATTGACCGAAACAACGACATTTTCAATATCACTAGAGCCTTCTTTTAAAGCTAATTCACCGTTGTTTAAAGAAATATCTCCCAATACCTGATTATAACTATTAGTAGCTATATGAGCTTCTATTGTTCCAGTATGATATTCTAATACCCAATCACCACCAAGTTGGCTACTTCCAGTTAAATTAGTAGAACCAGCAACATCTGCTTGTGTAATTTGGCTAACATTTTGCAGAAATGCCTGTCCCTTTGTTCCTTCGGCTACATTACATCCATAAAATAATAAGTCTCCATCAAGGTTGAGCGACTGTCCCCAAGAGTAAAGCGTATTTTGATAAGTTCCTAAATTTTCTTGATTTAAAAGGCTGTCACCTAATTTAATTCCGCCTATCAAACCATGACTAAACAGATGAATTGCATCTAAATTTTGATAATTTTTTAAAACCTGGGTAATTTGATTAAACTCATTACCTCTACTGTCTAATAGAAAAATTTGAACATTTCTATCTAATCCTTTCAGCAAACTTTGATAATCAGGTAGCCCAGAATCAATAAAAGCAATCTCCTTTGGTCTACCAGTTTCTAACTCATAGCCATTGAGTTCGCTATTGAATCCTGTATTTGGAAATGTAGAATTGTGATTGTTGAAAGAATTATCAATGAACATATAGCCATTGCCTAATTAAATTTAATAATATTTGGATGCTGACATACCATGATTTATTAGTAAATAAATCATAGATAGGTATAGGAAAATTAAGACATTTTTGAAATTAAATAACTTGAAAAAGTAAAGTTAAATAATCAAACCGATAATTTTCATGATAAATAGCTATTTTTGTGGCAGAAACGATTGAATATTTGAGATTATTTCCTAAGTATAACTTGTCATCGTGGTAGTAATAAAATATTCTCAATTATTTAACAAAAAAATGTAATTTATTTATACTAGCTAACAAAATGATAAAGCTATAATCAATAGGAATTTACCATCAGCCTAACTCACACTTATTAAGAAATTTGACACTTCGTTTGATTCATTCTTCTTGTCTATTACAGTAACCAAAGCACTCTTAATGAAAAAACTGAATAAACAGAAGAATAAAAACTTGAGCAAAACAATTGTCAATTCGCTGCTTTTCGCAATTCGCAGTTAATTATAAGAAATCTCATTAATTGTTTAATTATTAATTAATGGGTCTTAAAACCACTGAATCTTTGATTCAGTGGTCTTAAATCAGTGGTAGGATTCAAGCCCCACGCTCAGGAACTTGCGAATTGCGTTAGCGTTCGCGCAGCGTCTCGTAGAGAAGCGGGACGAAGCCCATTAGTAATTGCGAATTGGAGTTGACTTTGTACAGTGAGGAGTGTCAAAAACAGAAGGATGAAGTGAAAAAGGCTGATGAAAATTACGTTTAATTAAGCATGACTAAAAATAGCTAATTCCTCTGAAGAAGTAGCTGTTTGAATGGGAATATCCATATTGTTGGACGATTGATTTTGAGATTTATGTTCATTAGATATATTGTTCATTTCTTCATCAGGAACTTCAATATTTACGATCGTAGTTGGCGCATTATTGAGAAATTGTACTCCATTTGCCACCTCACGATATGGGCGATTTAGCAGATAGTTTAATAATGCATCACGTTGTTGCTCTGTAATTAAGTAAACTTTTTGTTGAACTTGTGCCATAACTTCCTCTTCTTTTTACTGTGTTGTAATTGTCTTGGGTTCACGTCTAATAGAAATTCAAGCTTTGTTTATACTGATTGTTGTCAGATAGAAATTAAGCCGTAATTTGCACTTGCTGAATGGAAAGAATCATGTCATTGTAGTCGCGATCGCTTTCTTTACCAACTAAATCTTCAAAGCCAAACATACCATTACCCAAACTCCTAATGTGGTCAGCGCGATCGCTGTTAATCCCTACATAAGAAGTGAAAACCCGACTAAAATCATTACCAATGCTAGACAAAGTGCCATTGGAAACTAACAATGGTACATAAAATTCACCTCCTGCTACAGTCATAGAAACCGTTTTAGCCGAAAAATTACTAGTTGTAAACTCTGCACCTTGTACCAAGCGATCGCTAGTCGCCAGTTGCAAATAACGTTGTTTTTCTTCAACAGTAGTGACAGCACTGGGGTCAATCAGTATTCCAGTCAATGGATCTCTAATTGAACCTTTAGCATCATCAACCCGATAAAAATAAGCAGAGTTGTCAAATGAAGCTTCTCTTTGAACTAAGAAATTCAACATTGCCTGCTTACCATCAAATGCACCAGATGATTGTAAGTCAATTAACTCATCAGATGTATTAAGTTGAGTCTGTCTCTGGCTGATTGCCAAAAGTGGCAATTGAGTTTTAGCTTCTTCCGCAGAAAGGATTTTGGCATTAATCTCAAATAATCTCGCTAAAGAAACTGTGGCTGTTTGTCCACTGGTATTACCACTGGACTGAAATATACTTGTTCCTCCATTCAAGCTAGAAACAGAAAACTCTACAGACCTAGAATTTAAATCATTAGACCGTAATTCATCCCTTGTGCCACCTTTAATTAAGAAAAAGACTGCCTGTTCACCTTCTTCAAAAGTCAGAATGGAATTTTGACTACCAAACTTAGGGTTCTGTTTATTAGTTAAGGAGTTGAATAAAGTTTCTCCACGCAACAGAATAGCTTGTCGAGCTTCCTCAACAGAACTTACGTTCTTACCATTGACTTGAGTAATTTCTCCATTTTGTCCAAAGCGAACGCGTGCTACCCCAACTTCCGAAGCATCTTTTCCAGAATAGCGGTTAAGAGTGAACTGGACATAACTGCGATTACCGTAGAAATTTAAACCATCCTGGCTCGAACGAACTTCCATCCGACTAGCTCCCAAATCCAAGTTTACCGCAGCTAAAGATTGGGTAATATCTCCATCAACTACACCATCTTCATCACCCCATTGACCATCTTGTAGATAAACTACAGCCCAGTCTGGTCTACCATCAAGATTTCTATCTTGTAATACTGCTCCAGTCAGTAGCTCATAATCTGTATTATTCCATTGAGAATTTAATGAGCGACGCAAATCGTAGAGAGTACCGTCAGTACGTTTTTGAACAATAGCATTAACAGGTATCTCTCCTACACTATCTGGAAGTTTAAACTCTACCCTGACAATTTTCTTGTTGATGTCTGTTTGAATTTGCTGCTGGCGACTTTCGTCTTTGATGACTGGATTGGTTTGAACTTGGAAATTAATAACATCTAAAGGACTCTTAATTTCCTTCAGTGCTGATTTTCTCAAGTCTTTAGCATCGAAAACAGCAATAGGGTCTGGAATCGTAGTCGTAAAAACGTTAGTAGTGAGGTTATTTACAACTAATGCAAAATTAGGATAATCGCCAGTAATACGCTCTTGGTCTTCATTCTTTATGGCCAGTATGATTGGTTTTGTTGTGCCGCCATCACCACCATAAAATGCAACAATTCCTCCTTCATCTGCCGCTCTTTGACTTAACTCTTGAAAATGAGCATCATCTGAGCCATTTTTAGCAATTGTTTCAGCAATTTCTGCTTCTGTAGTATTGTTAATCCCATCAGTATCTAAATCAGATACGATAATATTAATATTATCTTCATCCTTGAGAATACTACCCTCACCCCAATTACCTAAATCACTGGTAACAACTCTGAGAACGTCTTTACCCTTATACTCCTGATTACCTTTGTAAATCAAACCTTCTAAAGCCTGATTGATGTCTGCAAATAGTCCACGGAAGGTAATTGTAGAGTTCCCATTAGTGGTTCCTTGGCTAAATTTAATCCCTGTAGTATTCTTAAGAGTCAACTTGCCATTAGTAACAGAAACTGTTACCTCTGCTTCACGCGTACCTTCACCTTTTTCCAAGTCTATATCGCTGATACTAATAGCATTATTATTAACTCTGCTGAAAATTAAATCTCGATTAGTATCGTAGATTTGATCGTCAGGAACTTTGTTAACAGGGACATCATTGACAGGATTAACCGTAATGGCTACTCGGTCAGTATCTGTAAGAGCAGAACTCTTACCAGTGTGTCCTAAATCACTGGTGGTAATAGTTAAAGTGTCGGCACCATTGTAATTGGGATTACCTTGATAAATTAAACCCTCTAGGGCATTATTCACATTTGCTAGCTTACCCTTAAAGGTGATAGCAGCGTTACCAGTAGCATTACCTTGAGTAAAGATGATATTAGTGGTGTTTGTCAGACTCAATAAACCTTTGGTAACGGCAAGGGTAACTTCTACCTCATCTGCACTTTCAGCAGCATCTACATCACTGACTTTGATGACATTGCCATTAGCGGTGTTGAAGACTAAGTTAGTATCTTCGTTGACGTTAACCGCAGTTTTGGTCAACTGATTTACTGGTGCATCATTAACAGGAATAACATTGAAGCTAATAGTATCTTCATCTGTTTGATTACCACCGAGAATACCTGTGTTAGCTAAGTCTTGAGTATTAACTTTCAGGCTAATAGTATTTTTGTTGATGTTGTTGGAATTGAGGGTAGGAGTAAAAGTCAGCTGATTTAAGGCACTGTTGATGTTTGCAATACTGCTTGTAAATTCCAGAGTGCCGTCTGTACCATCAAGATCGGAAAAGTTTAATCCTGTAGTAGCTCCACCAAATGCAATTGTACCGTTAGTAGCTGTTAACTTAAGTTGTACAGGATTATTACCAGCATCATAGTCACTGAGAGAGATGAGATTATTACTAAAGGTAAAGGTAGTGTCTTCGTTAATAGTTATCGGTTGAGGAATATTATTAACTGGTGCGTCGTTTTCAGAAGTAACTTTAATTTCTGTGGTAACACCAATACTAGTTTTGGGTGTTAAATCTTTCGGGCTACCATTATCATTGACTGTAACAGTAATGGTGCGACTTGGTTTAGGTGTATGAGAAGTGGTCTGATAAGTAAGGCTTTCAATTAAGGCTTGGACTGCTGCTAAGGTGGCATTAGTGTTAATAAAATTAACTACTAAATCCTTACCATTGCTACCATTATTGATTCCATCAATGATACCAATCTCTATACCGTTATACTTAACAGTGCTATCGCTAACACTGATAGTATTTGTGCTGCCGATAGCCAGTTGATCTGTGCCTTCTGAAGTGCCATTATAAGCAACTTTCAGATTACCACCATTAAACTGCGAAGAATCATCATCTGTAACACTGATAATACTATTTTTGTATATGGTATCGGCAGCTTGGTTGAGAGCATTTTCTAAGAAAGTAATCTCCGAAGTTAACCCAGATAATTTAGGAGTATCGTTGATATTGGTGAAGGTAATACCAGAGTTTGTATTTATATCTTTGGGCGCAGTTTCATTGTAATCATCCGTGACTACAACTGTGAATGATGGCGCATCTTCCCCAGCATCATGGATGAATGTTACTTTGCCATTATTAATGTCTTCCTGGGTAAATTCAGCGACAATATTACCATCTAACTGAAATTTTCCATGTTGAAGGTTACTTATCTTGAATTTGACCTTAGCTGGTGTGTTACTGTTATCAACATCTGTAGCTAGGAAGTTATCGCTAGTAAGTTTGATGGTTCTTTCTGCTTCAGAAAGTGTGGAGTCCCATTCCTTTAAGATAATTTTGTTGTTAACTAACTTAGGTTCAGTGACATACCGAATGGAAGTAACACCTTGTAGAGTTCTGGAAATTGCATTATTTACTTCACCATTGTATAAGTACTTGAGGGCAACATTATTATCTCTGTTAATACCAATAGTAGCTGAATTACCATAATTCAGTGAATCATCACCGAGCAATACATCTTTGTAAATAAAATCAATATTGTTACTATTTTCATAGAATATTATTTCAAAAGTGGCATTTTCATCGCTATCGAAATGCTTAACGTTGTTCCACTGGACTATGAAACGACCATTCTCTCGTTTATAAAAAACTTCGGTTGCTTGAAAATCATCCCAGTATGGAAAAATGCTGTAAGTTTGTTGATTATTAGGAAGGTTGCCATTTTGGCTGTTTATCTGATTTGTACTAATGAATGTAACGTATCCATTATCATAAACACTAAGTTTTTCAAAAGTTTTATCGTAGAATTTGAAATTAAACCCTAGAAGAATATCTTTTTCTAACCAGTCGTTTTCAAAGTTTTTACCAGCTCTAATATTAGTGCCAGGATTGGCACTAGAAGTACTGATATCAATGAATTCAACTGTACCTCGATCGCCTTCCTTAGAATCATAAAATGTATAAAAGCCATCAGTTCCAGTTGTGAAAACACTACTGTATGTGTTTAATATCTGGGATTTAAATACTAGAGGACAGGAATTTTGTCCTTCACCCTTATTTACATCTAGATCCCAACTGCCACCTTTAGCCGGACTACCTACAAGATTTTTAGAAGCATAAATAGTAGCTTGAGTTAGTTGGTGTAATTTCTCTAGAAACTCAGTTCCGGCATCTCCCGCAGCTATATTACAGCCATAGAGAACTAGTTTAGGTTTAGTGACTTCCGACACATTATTAAACCAAGTTTGCAGTTCTCCTGCATAGTTGCTGATAGTATCAAGATTTAGCTCTGTATTCCCTAAGTAGATTTTTCCTGGCGCACCGTGGGCGACTATATGAATACTCTCAACATGATTGTATTCACAGAGAACTTGAGTAATCTGCTTTATTCCATCTTCCTCTGGATGTAAAGCGAAAACTTTGACCTCCGGTTCTACACCATTAGCAAGTACAGAATAATTTTCTAGTTGAGCATCGATAAATGCTACTACAGGCATAATTGCTTGATGAGAGGATCTTTTTATATTAAAAATCATAGGTAAAAATCAAAGATATACTTTTCCAAAATAACTCTAATTTTTTGTCATAAAATTAGGGAATATACTGAAGGTATTGAGCCGAGATACAGAAAATGAGAGAATGTTGGAATCAGGGGGAACGCATCTCAATATAGTACATAGTTACTAAAATAGAGATAAAGGCAGCGACTGCTGATGGTATAGAGGTTGAGTAATGAGGTTTTGCTCATATCTTGCACCTAGAAATATGAATGTCAAAACCACAACCTTTCTGGATTTTTTACAAATGCACAGTTGTAAGGGTGATGAGTTGCTCTTGTTGTGCGATCGCATCCTGAACCATCGCCAAAACGCGTCCAATTTTTCGCTGTTCATCTAGTGGTGGGAGAGGAATAGTTAAAGATTTAATGCGAACTAATGCTAATTTTGGCTGTGTATTTTTGACTGTCAAAGAATTACTTTCTTTTTGTATTTCAGGTGAGCTAAGACAATACATTAAAAATTGTGGTCTGATTTTTTGAGTATCTTATTTAATATTTACCTAAACCGCCCCAAAATATTTTTCAATGCCTCATTAGTCGCTTCCGCTTCCTTTTCCAAAACTTCCAACTACTCTAAAATCTCCGCAATTGACCGAAACTCCTCCGTTTCAGCAACATGAATATAACGGAATGGCAAAATATTATAATCATTACGGGCAATGTCATCTTTAGAAACATGAACCTGGATACCCTGCTCCCTTGGGGAAACGTCCTAACTCATCGCCGTCATAATCCTTCTCTGTAAACCATTTTTGATTCCACATGGGATTAGCCACCACTCGCTCAAACTGTGCTAATTTCCCCGCTTGCATAAATTTGGGATGGCGAAACGTATCCCCAATTTCGATTTTCCCCTCCATATCGTGGATAATCATGTTCATGTTTGCCATTGCCCAAGTATTCCCCATGTATTCTTGCCCATAAAGTTGCAAGGGTGCAAACTTTTCCGTTGAACCTTGGGATTCTTGCAATACCAACTGACACTTAACGGGACTTAAACAAAACTGGAGATAAAAAAAGGCTAAAATATTTAACTAGCATAGCTTTCACGTTGAAAGAAGCTCATGAAAGAAACGACCCCCGCAGCCATGCCTCCATGCTTTGAAAGATGGTGTCAAAAGTTTGACGATGTGTTCACGCATAAAGCACAAAAACGGGAATTTAGGCATTATGTAGGGGGATTATTAGGAGAAAGTGAGAGAAAGAACGTCTTTCAAATGGCAGAGAATGCTGTGGGTGTAACTTACCATCGTTTACACCACTGTCTTGATGCAGTCGCTCATGGGGGAAACCCCCAAGACCGCGCTGCATCGCTTTTTGACTGAAGCACCTTGGTGTAGTTACAAGGTTAATGAACGCCGCCTAGAAATGATGAATAAGTGTAGCCAGACCAGAATTAGCAGAGGATTTAGCTTAATAATAGATGATTCTGGACATAGGAAAAGCGGGAATTTTACCCAAGGAGTGGGAAGGCAATATATTGGAGAAATAGGTAAGACAGACAATGGAATAGTAGTGGTAACAACGCATTTATATGATGGGAAAAAAAGCTTACCTCTAGATATAGAGTTATATCAGCACGCTAGTTCTCTACAACAAGGAAAACAAGATCCTGAATTTGAGAAAAAAACAGAATTAGCAATCAAGCTAATAGACAGAACAATAGAGAGAAAGTATCAACCAGGAATAATAATTATAGATGCAGGATATGGCAATAATACATCCTTCTTATTGGAACTAGAGAAACGGCAATTAAAATATTTAGGAGGACTGGCTAAAAATCGCAAAGTCACAGTTACTCCTCCAGATAATATTCAACAAACGATTCGACTAGATGAGTTAGCGCAGAGCTTGCCTCAAGAGGCTTTCACAGAAATTCATCTTGATTTAGAACAACCAAAAACACTATGGATAATAACAGCAGAAGTAGAAATATCAAGCCTCAGTGGGAAGCGTAATATTGCTATCGTCATGAACGCTCCGACTTTCTCTGCTGCTACTGATATTGACTATTTCATTACCAATGTCTCATCATCAATTGTCACACCTCAATGGATAGTTGACACCTACGGGCAGAGAAATTGGGTAGAAGTTTTCTACAGGGAGGCCAAAGGTTGGTTAGGGCTAAAAGAATATCAAGTCCGAGATAAAAGAAGTTTACTTCGACACTTCATTTTAGTTTTTTGTGCTTACACTTTTATTCTTTGGCATCAGCTCACAGGAGGCTTAAGACGTAAGTGGGCTAATAAGCCTTTGAACACTTTTACTGAAGCAATAGATGCTTTCAGAACGGCTATGTCTTTCCGATTTTTTGATTGGTTGATGCTCAATCGTGACCTGTTTGCTGCTTATAAAGCCAGTTTGGGATACATTTGGGCTTAGTTTTTGTCTAAGTCCCGTTAGGGGAATATATAGACAGATTACTAGCGAAAGAGATTATTGCGATCGCTCAAGCTTACTCTGCTGGAAGTATTGTTCTACCTAAGTTGGACAATATGCGAGAGCAAGTTCAGAGTGAAATTCAAGCCAAAGCCGAGCAAAATTCAGAATTACTAGAAGTCCAAAAACAATATGCCAAACAATATCGAGTTATACCAATTCTTTATGAAGCTGCGCTAAATAAGGCTTCAAGGATAAAGTCGTAAGAAGTGAGAGAGGCAATTATTTCAGGTGTAATTTCTTTGAGGACATCAGTTAACTTGTGCTGTAGTTGTGTGAGGTTTTTACAATTTTCCCATTGGAGTTTAGATTTGAGAAATTCCCAAAACCGCTCAATTGGGTTAAGTTCGGGAGAGTGAGGAGGTTGAAAAATTGGGATAATGTTATCTGGACAATCGAGAGCTTTTGCTCTGTGAAAAGCCCCTTGATCGAACTGGATAACCGCGATATCATCCCCAAGATCAGCAGAGAGTAACTCTAAAAAGTGTTGGAAACAATCACCATTGAGGTAGGGAAACTCATAGAAAAAGCTGTATCCACTTAGGGGTTCTACAACTCCGTATAAATAAAAATTTTCACGTTGCCATTGACTTAA